>DATKNM010000319.1:0-2934 GCA_035541335.1 Binatia bacterium | reverse complement strand
TCCGGGGCGAAAGGCGGGCCATTGGCGGTGGCGGTGAAGGCGGCGGGCACCACCGACAAGGCCTCGGTCAGCCAGCTCGACGCGAAGTGGGGCGATTCCAGCCTCACCGGCACGGCGCAATATGACGCGACCGGCGCGAAGCCGAACATCGTTGCCAGCCTCACCGGCGGTACGGTCAACCTGGCGCCCTTCATGGCGCCCTCAGCGCCGTCGGGCGCCAAGTCCAACAACAACGCCAATTCCGGAGGTGCTTCAGGCGGTAACGGCAGCCCGTGGTCCACCGCGCCGATGGACCTCTCCGCGCTCGGCAAGCAGAACGCCGACATCGACTTCAAGGCGCAGTCCCTGGTGCTGCCCGACCAGAAGATCGACAATCTGGTGGCGAAGATCGTGCTGAAGGACGGGCTGCTGACGCTGCAGACCCTGACCGGCAAGATCTACGGGGGCAAGTTCGATGTCTCCGGCACCACGGTCAACGGCAACGGCACGCCGAAGGTCGATGCCAAGGTGGCGGTCCAGGAAATCCAGATGGACAAGCTGATGGGCAGCGGCATCGCCGGCAACCAGGTCAAGGGCCCGCTCTCGCTCAACCTCAACGCCACGGGCAGCGGCTTGAGCCAGGCCGACCTGGTGCGCTCGCTGAACGGCAAGGGCGACCTCAACGGCACCATCATGATCATCGGCAAGATCGAGCAGACGGTCGGTTCGGCGTTGCTCGGCGTGCTGGGGCAGAAGGTGAAGCAGGTCCAGGGCGTCGCCGACAGCATCAACGGCGTGCTCTCCTCCTTCACCGGCGTCGATAACAAGCTCACCGGCACGTTCAACATCACGAACGGCGTCCTCAATACCCAGGACACCGCCTTCAGCAACCCGCGCGCCCACGGCACGGCCAAAGGCAAGGTCGATCTCGGCGCCTGGGTGATGAACATGCTGGTCGACCTCTACGGCGCCAGCTCCGACAAGGCTTTCATGAGCATCAACCTCGACGGTCCGGTGGACTCGCCGCATCCCTCGTTCTCCGGCAGCGGCGCCGCGCCCAGCACCAGCGGGGTACCAGGACTCAACCTGCCGGGCGTGAGTATTCCTGGCCTCAGCGCGCCAGCCGGCGCTTCGGGCACCACGACCGCTCCGGCCCAGAATCTCGGCGGCACGGCGGGTTCCGCAGTCGGCGGCGCAGTCGGCGGATCGTCCGGCTCCGCGATCGGCGGTGCGGCGGGCGGCCTGCTGAACAACCTGCTCGGCGGCGACAATAAGAACAAGAAGAAGAACAAGGACAAGCAGCAGCAGACCCAGCCGGCGACCCAGAGCGCGCCCAGTGCGGCCCAGCCGGGCGCAACGGGCGCTGCACCGACGACGACGCAGCAGCCAGCGGCGCCGACGCAGGTCATCCCGCTGCCGACCAACAACCAGACGACGACCCAGCCTTCGGCCGAGCCGGGCGCCTCGGGGGCGAGCGGAAACTGACGGGCTACTTCCCCAGCGCGTCGCGCAGCACATAGACCCGGATGGCGCTGGAGAGATTCGGCGCCGCCGGGTCCGCGGCGCGGGCATCGTCGATCCGTGCGATCAACCCTGCGACCGTGGTCCGCTTCCGCGCGGCGATCGCCGCGAGCGCATCCCAGAACGCGGACTCGAGCGTGATGCTGGTGCGATGGCCGGCGATGCTGACCGAGTGCTTGGTGAGGCGGGTGGGCGAGTCCGCCGGCATCAGCGGAACCGGAGGCTCTGGCCGATGCCGCGGGTGGATGCCTTTTGGAGCAGCGCGGCGCCGAGGGCGATGTCGCTGAGGCTCAAGCCCCGGTGCCAGAACAGGATGGTCTCCTCCGGCCGCTCGCGCCCCGGCTTCATACCGGCGACGATCTGGCCGAGCTCGGCATGCAGGTTCCGCTCGTTGAGGCGATCGCTGTCCACATGCGCCCGGAGCGCGCCGAAGGGCAGGCCCTTCCGGCATTGGCCCCAGTCATCGACCACCATCTTGTCCATGACATCGGTCAGCGAGAGCTCGACCGCGCTCATGGTGCCGTAGGGGACGACGAACGCACCGCGCTTGATCCATTCGGTCTTGAACAGCGGCTCCGGCGCCGGGAGGCGCGAGGCCTCGACCATGATGTCCGCGCCCTTGAGGCAGCTCTCCCAATCGTCCGTCGCGACGACCGGCTTGCCGAGATCGGCGGAGAGCTTCGCGGCAAAGGCCTCGCGGCTCTCCTTCCGCTTCGAATGCACCCGGATCTCGGCGAAGTCGAACAGGCGATCGAGCAGCCGGACATTCCAATAGGCGGTGCCGCGGGCGCCCACATGGCCCAGCACCTTCGCATCCTTGCGGGCGAGATGCTTCGCGCCGAGTGCGGTCATGGCGCCTGTCCGCATGTCGGTGATGGCGGTGGCGTCCAGGATCGCCTTCGGCATCCCCGTCTCGGGATCGAACAGGTTGAGGATCGCCATCTCGGAGGGGAGGCCGAGTTGAAAGTTGTTCACGAAGTCGCCGACCACCTTGACGCCGGCGAAGCCGAGCGGCTTCACCACGCCGCGCAGCACATTGAAATGACCGATGGTCGAGCTCTCGGGAATGAGGTGCACGCGGGGCTCGATCACGGTCTCGCCCTTCCCCTGGGCGCGCAGGCCGGCTTCGACGGCGCCCAGGATCTCGTCGTCGCTCAGCGCCAGAGCATCGACGTCCGCGGCATTGAGATAGGTGATGGAGACCGGCTTGTCGGTGCTCACTTGGGGCCGAGCATGTCTTCCGGCCGCACCCATTCGTCGAACTGCTTCGCCGTCAGCAGGCCGAGCGCCAGCGCCGCCTGCTTGAGGCTGGTGCCTTCCTTGTGCGCCTTCTTCGCCACCTTGGCGGCGTTGTCGTAGCCGATATGGGTGTTGAGCGCGGTGACCAGCATCAGCGATTCCTGGAGCGACTGCTTGATCTTCGGCAGATTCGGG
>DATKNM010000318.1:0-2266 GCA_035541335.1 Binatia bacterium | reverse complement strand
CGGCGCCATCGACGCCTCGATCGACGAGATCCTGGCGAAGAACGCGGACAAGGTCGCGGAATACCGCTCCGGCAAGGACAAGCTGTTCGGCTTCTTCGTCGGCCAGGTGATGAAGGCGACCGGCGGCAAGGCCAACCCGGCGATGCTGAACGAGCGGCTGAAGGCGAAGCTGAACGGGTAGACCGTGATTCCGGCCCGATGTCCTCAGGCCGTGGAAGACCCTCACCCCAACCCTCTCCCTCCGGGAGAGGGAGTTCGGCGGTTCGCTCGCTGAAAGCGAGACAGAAAGACTGCTGCGACAGCGTTCCCTCGCCCGTAGGGAGAGGGACAGGGTGAGGGTCTTGAAGCTGCTTGAGACCTAACCCAAATTCCGAGGCTCAGGGAGACAAATCATGCAAACGCGCAAGCTTGGAGCTCTCGAAGTCTCGGCGATCGGCCTCGGCTGCATGGGGTTGAGCCACGGCTACGGCCCGGCGGTCGACAAGGCGGCAGGCATCGCGCTCATCCGAGCGGCGGTGGAGCGCGGTGTGACGCTGTTCGACACCGCGGAAGTCTACGGCCCCTTCGCCAATGAGGAGCTGGTCGGGGAGGCGCTCGCCCCGGTCCGCGGCAAGGTCGCGATCGCGACCAAGTTCGGGTTCCGCATCGATCCCGCGACCGGCAAGCAGATCGGCGGCCTCGACAGCAGCCCCGCCCATATCCGCGAAGTGGTCGAGGCCTCGCTGAAACGTCTCAAGACCGACGTCATCGATCTCCTCTATCAGCACCGCGTCGATCCCGCCGTGCCGATCGAGGATGTGGCCGGTGCCGTCAAGGAACTGGTCGCCGCCGGCAAGGTCCGGCATTTCGGCCTCTCGGAGGCGGGTGCCAAGACCATCCGCCGTGCTCATGCCGTGCAGCCGGTCAGCGCGCTGCAGAGCGAGTATTCGCTCTGGTGGCGCGAGCCGGAGACCTCAGTCTTTCCGACGCTCGAAGAATTGAGCATCGGCTTCGTGCCGTTCAGCCCGCTCGGGCGCGGCTTCCTGGTGGGCTCGGTCGATGCGAACTCGACCTTCACCCCCGACGACTTCCGCAACACCCTGCCGCGGTTCTCTGCCGAATCGCGCAAGGCGAACCAAGGCCTTGCCGAGCGGGTGGCGGAGGTCGCCAGGGAGAAGCGGGTGACGCCGGCGCAGATCGCGCTCGCCTGGATCCTGGCCAAGAAGCCCTGGATCGTGCCGATACCCGGCACCACGAAGCTGCATCGTCTGGAGGAGAATATCGCCTCAGCGTCGGTCACCCTTTCCGCCGCTGACCTCGCCGACATCGACCGCGCCGTCGCTGCCATTCCCGTCCACGGCAACCGCTACGCCGAGAAGGCGCAGCAGATGATCGACCGGTAGCGGCCTCACCCCCAGCCCTGCGGGTAGTATCCCATCCGCTTCAACCGCGGCCGCGACGGCTTCAGGTGCTGCGTGTTCAGCACCGGCTGGTAGCGGGCGATCAGGTCCTGCTCCTCGGCGCGACGGACGCGCTGGCCGGAGGGGTTCAGGTTCACCAGCACATGGGTGCAGCCGAGACGCTGCGCCGCCGGCAATTGCGCGTGGCCGCGCAGGCGGTGGAACAGGCTCTCGGTCTCGCCGATATAGGCGAGGCGCCACTGCTCCTCCTCGTCGAGGAAGGCGAAGGCGTAGTTGGCGGGATCGGCGTGCCAGCGCATACCGGCAAACGGATAGGGCGTGTAGAAATATTCGAAGCCGGACGCGCCTTTGAGCAGAACGCCGTTCATGCGGCACCATTAAATGTTCATGATATGTTCTAGTGTACCGCTGGGCGTTTCCTGATGTCAAACTCCGCCGACGTCAGAGGGAGATCACCATGGACGGTGCGACGCCTGCGGACACGACCGGACCCACGCCCAGCGCCGCGGAGCTCCAGCGCTACCTCGACATCATGCTGAACGGCGACGGCTATTTCATCCTGCCACAGGTCTTCTCGCCGGCGGAGGTGAAGGCGGCGCGGGACATCATCGTCGAGGAAGGCACGCGCGGCGCCAACAAGGTCACGCATTTCCACGGCCATCACGAAGACAAGGTGCATCTGCAGCGCCGGGTCTGGAACCTTCTGAACAAGGGCGAGATCTTCGTTGCGATGCTGAAGCGGGAGCCGATCGTCTCGATCGTGAAGGCCTTCCTCGGTGACGAGTTCATCCTGGGCTCGATCGCCGCCAACTGGCTGCTGCCCGGCGGGCCGGGGCAGGAGCTCCACGTCGATTACCCCTATTGGG
>DATKNM010000317.1:0-7173 GCA_035541335.1 Binatia bacterium | reverse complement strand
CCATGCCCAGGCCGGGCAGGCCTTCGCCGACTAGCCTCGCTATTCGAGGTGGAGCAGCCGCTTCAGGATGCCGGGGGTCGGCATCGGATCGCAGCGATAGACCAGGCCGGGCTCCATCAGGAACTCGCCGGCGCCCAGCGCATCTGCGTCATATTGTCCGTTCGGGCGGCGCGGCGCGGCCCCGACATAGAGATACCGCCGGCCGAAGTGATCGACCACCGCGGAGGCGATCGGATGATCACCCAGATAGCCGATGGTCGGGCCGTCCGGCTGCGGGCCCATCAAGCGGTTGAACTCGGGGGAACGCCCCCGCCGGTTGAGATTCGTCATGCTACGCATGGCAGGCATCGCTTGGTCTGGAGGGAAGGCGCATAGTTCATTCGTCACGATCAGCGCCCGATCAAAATCCGGAATCGCCGCCGCATCAAGATGTGGAAAGTGCGTAGCTTCCATGCACATGCCTGTCATGAGGCGATGGCATGTGATGGCACGCACCTTTCCATCAAATGAGATCGGCAACCAATCATCTCTCAGCCGCGGCGCGATTGTGGCGGCAGCCAGTTGAAGCATTCCCGCTCGAACCGGCCGGAAAGGTCCTCGATGTAGAGGCAATAGGAGGCGCATCGCACGGCCGCGAGGCGCAAGGCCTTCAGCGCCGCTTCCCGGTCGGAGAACGTACGGTCGCCGTCTTCGCCCTCCCGGCGCAGATGCCAGTCGCCGTCCTCGCCGCGGAAGAGCCAGAACACTGAAGGCTCGCCCAGCGCTACGGCGCCAAGGGCACTGCGGATCTCCTGGATCTCGTGATTCTCCCGTGAGTCGGTCATGATCATTCCGGCCTCAATGCGACCGCAGCAATTTGGAAATCAGGCCAGTCGATGTCTTCGGATCGGCGTAATAGACGAGACCGGGTTCGACCAGCCACTCGCCGGCCTTCAAGGCCTCGACATCGTAGCGACCGTCCGGCCGTCGCGGTGCAGCGCCGACATAGGCGTAGTGTGCCCCGAAGAAGTCGACGACGGCGGCGGCGATCGGCCGGCCGTCGAGATAGCCGACAGTCGGCCCGTCCGGCCGTGGCTCCATCAGGATGAAATACTCGATCGGACGTTCCCTGAGCGTGGGTGCGAGACGGCTTGGCATCGCGCGGCCTCCTTCAGGCTGCTCCGAGAGTGCCGACCAGCACGGCCGCGGCGACGGCGACGCCCAGGCAGGCGAGCAGGATCAAGCCCATCTCGCTCATCACCTCGCCGAATGCCGGCGCCTGTGGATGGGTTGGCTGCCGCCTCGTTCGGAGATCCGCGGCATTGCTGATGGAGAGTCGTCTGGAGATGAAGGGCTGCATGATCGGCTCGGTAATGCTCACGATCCGGTCGGCGATATTGCCGTCCGGGAAGTGTCGAGATTCGGCCGTAAGGATTCGATAGGGATCAGCGCAATCGCCGATAAGGAAGCCGTATATCGGCGGCATATACACGAGCGTGCGGAGGCCGTAATGGCCTGGATGGCTGCTATGACCGAGCGGCATATACCGGAAGAATCGCTTTGTCTTCCAATCCGTTGGCGCCGTCTTAACACGATCCTTATTTCCCGCCGGCGAGATCGATATGGCTTCATGACGGGCCGAAACGCCACCTTGGCATCCGACTCCTGGACCCCGCTCGCGGGGATCGTCCCCTCGGATTGTCCCTGGGGAACCCAACACCCGGGAGGTGGCATCATGTTGGACTTCATCCTCTATACGCTCGGTGCGACGCTCTTCATTGGGCAGGCGGTTTATTTCCTGCTCTTCGCCGGAAGCTGGATGGTTCCGACGTGGTCGGACCGGACCACGTTTCCTGCCGCGAGCCCGGATTGGGCCGGCACGTACGCGGAGTCCGAGACGGGGGCGCGCCAGCACTAACCACCGAGCCTTGACATGGATCAGGCCCACGATCGGACTTCGGTGTCAGAATATTGAGCATCGAGGTCCGGACGGATCGCGCGGCGGACCTTCTGATCAGTAGCAGTTTGCCGAACAGCCGGCGTGCCCATCGACCGGAAGAGGAGTTCTATCAATGTTTGACATCGCCATGATCGCAATCGGCTGCGCGTCTTTCGCGATCCTCATTCTCTACACCTACGCCTGCGACCGGATGTGAGGCGGCCATGACCTTCGATCTCGTTCTCGGCGCGCTGGTCTCGTTGGGCCTGCTCGTCTACCTCGTCTACGCCCTGATCCGCCCTGAGCGGTTCTAAGTCGCGATCATCGGGAGCTCTGAACTATGACAATCAACGGCTGGATCCAGATCGCGATCTATTGCCTCGTGATCATCGCGATCACCAAGCCGCTCGGCGGCTATATGACGCGCGTCTTCGCCGGCGAGCGGACCTTCTTGACGCCGGTGCTGCGGCCGATCGAGCGGATCACCTATGCGATCTGCGGGGTCGATGAGACCAAGGAACAGCATTGGACCGGCTATGCGGTCGGCATGCTGCTGTTCAGCCTCATGGGCTTCCTCTCGCTCTACGCGATCCAGCGCCTGCAGGCGCTGTTGCCGTTCAACCCCGCCGGACAGGCTGGGGTCGGGCAGGATCTCGCCTTCAACACCTCGGTCAGCTTCGTCACCAACACCAACTGGCAGTCCTACGTGCCGGAAGTGACGATGAGCTATCTGACCCAGATGGCGGGGCTCACGGTACACAACTTCGTCTCGGCCGCGACCGGCATCGCGCTGGCGATCGCCTTCATCCGCGGCTTTGCCCGACGCTCGGCACGGACCATCGGCAACTTCTGGGTCGATCTCACCCGCTGCACGCTTTACATCCTGCTGCCGATCTCGGTGGTGGCCGGGTTGTTCTTCGTCTGGCAGGGCATGCCGCAGAATCTGGGCGCCTATACCGACGTGACCACGCTGGAAGGCGTGAAGCAGACCATCGCCCAGGGCCCGGTCGCCTCCCAGGAAGCGATCAAGATGCTGGGCACCAACGGCGGCGGCTTCTTCAATGCCAACTCCTCGCATCCGTTCGAGAACCCGAACGGCATCACCAATTTCGTCCAGATCGTGCTGATCTTCTCTTTGGGCGCCGCGCTGACCAACGTGTTCGGCCGGATGGTCGGCAACCAGAAGCAGGGCTGGGCGGTGTTCGCCGCCATGGGCGTGCTGTTCCTGGCCGGCGTTTTCATCACCTATGCGTCGGAAGCGCCCGGCAACCCGGCCTATGCCGCCATGGGCGTCGACCAGACCGCCAGTGCCTTGCAATCCGGCGGCAACATGGAGGGCAAGGAAGTACGGTTCGGCATCGCGAACTCCGCGCTCTTCACCACTATCACCACCGATGCCTCCTGCGGCGCCGTCAACAACATGCATGACAGCCTGATGCCCCTCGCCGGCATGGTCCCGATGGTCAACATCATGCTCGGCGAGATCATCTTCGGCGGCGTCGGCTCCGGCCTCTACGGCATGCTGCTGTTCTGCATCGTCGCGGTGTTCGTCGCCGGGCTGATGGTCGGCCGCACGCCGGAATACCAGGGCAAGAAGATCGAGGCGCGCGAGGTGAAGATGTCGATGCTCGCCATCCTGATCCTGCCGCTGTCGATCCTCGGCTTCACTGCGATCGCCGTGGTAGTGGCACCCGGCCTGGCCGGCCTCGAGAATTCCGGCCCGCATGGCTTCAGCGAGATCATGTACGCCTACATCTCCGGCACCGGCAACAACGGCAGCGCCTTCGCCGGGTTGACCGCCAACAGCCTATTCTACAACACCACCATCGGGCTTGCGATGATCATCGGCCGCTTCGCCATGATCGTGCCGATGCTGGCGGTCGCGGGCTCGCTGGCGGCGAAGAAGATCGTGCCGCCTTCCGCCGGCACCTTCCCCACCACCGGCGGTCTCTGGGTAGGCCTGTTGGTCGGCGTGATCCTGATCATGGGCGGCCTCACCTACTTCCCGGCGATCGCCCTCGGCCCGGTGGTCGAGCACTTCGCGATGAACGCCGGCAACCTGTTCTAAGATCGAGGATCCAATCATGACGATGACCTCAACCCTGTCGGGCGCCAAGACCCGCAAGCGGTCAAGCTCCGCCACGCTGACCGACCCGAAGATCCTGATCCCGGCGATCGGTGCGGCGTTCCGCAAGCTCGATCCCCGGAAGATGATGCACAACCCCGTGATGTTCGTGGTCGAGATGGTGACCATGCTGACCACGGTGCTGTTCATCCGCGATCTCGTGACCGGCGCCGGCAATTACGGTTTCTCGTTCCAGATCAATCTCTGGCTCTGGTTCACCGTCCTCTTCGCCAACTTCGCAGAAGCCGTGGCCGAGGGCCGCGGCAAGGCCCAGGCCGCGACCCTCAGGAAGACCAAGACCGACACCACGGCGAAGCTGCTGAAGAACGGCGGCATGACCCAAGTCTCGGCGACCGCGCTCAAGGTCGGCGACGTGGTGCTGGTGGAGGCGGGCGACCTCATCCCCAGCGACGGCGACGTGATCGAAGGCGTCGCCTCGGTCAACGAGGCGGCCATCACCGGCGAGTCGGCGCCCGTCATCCGCGAGAGCGGCGGCGACCGCTCGGCGGTGACCGGCGGCACCCAGGTGATCTCCGACCAGATCAAGGTGAAGATCACCGCCGCGGCCGGCCATACCTTCCTTGATCGCATGATCGCTTTGGTCGAGGGCGCCGAGCGCCAGAAGACGCCGAACGAGATCGCGCTCAACATCCTCTTGGCCGGCATGACCATCATCTTCGTCTTCGCGGTGGTGACCATCCCGAGCTTCGCCGCCTATGCCGGCGGCCACATCCCGGTGCTGCTCCTGGTGGCCCTCTTCGTCACCCTGATCCCGACCACCATCGGTGCGCTCCTCTCGGCGATCGGCATCGCCGGCATGGACCGGCTGGTGCGCTTCAACGTGCTCGCCATGTCGGGCCGTGCGGTCGAGGCCGCGGGCGACGTCGATACCCTGCTCCTGGACAAGACCGGCACCATCACGATCGGCAACCGCCAGGCGACCGAGTTCGCCCCGGTGCAGGGCGTCAGCGACCGCGATGTCGCCGAGGCGGCGCAGCTCGCCTCGCTCTCCGACGAGACGCCGGAGGGCCGCTCGATCGTGACCCTGGCTGGAGACAAATACGGTATCCGCGGCCAGAACCTGGCGAATGCGATCTTCGTGCCGTTCAGCGCCCAGACCCGCATCAGCGGCATCGACGCCGGTGGCGCCTCGATCCGCAAGGGCGCCGTCGATGCGGTGCTGGCCCATGTCGGCGCGCAGGCCAACGACCCGGTCGCCCGCGAGGTCAACCAGATCGCCGAGCGCATCGGCAAGTCGGGCGGCACGCCGCTCGCGGTCGCCAAGAACGGCAAGCTCCTCGGCGTCATCCATCTGAAGGACATCGTCAAGGGCGGCATCCACGAGCGCTTCGCGGCCTTGCGCGCCATGGGCATCAAGACCGTGATGGTCACCGGCGACAACCCGCTGACCGCCGCGGCGATCGCCGCCGAATCCGGCGTCGATGACTTCCTCGCCCAGGCGACGCCGGAGGCGAAGCTGAAGCTCATCCGCGACGAGCAGGCCCAGGGCAAGCTGATCGCCATGTGCGGCGACGGCACCAACGATGCGCCCGCGCTCGCCCAGGCCGATGTCGGCGTCGCCATGAATACCGGCACCATGGCCGCCCGCGAGGCCGGCAACATGATCGATCTCGACAGCGACCCGACGAAGCTGATCGAGATCGTGGAGATCGGGAAGCAATTGCTGATGACCCGCGGCGCCCTGACGACCTTCTCGATCGCCAACGACGTCGCCAAGTACTTCGCGATCATCCCGGCGATGTTCATTGCCTTCTACCCGCAGCTCCAGGCGCTGAACATCATGCACCTGAAGACCCCGCAGAGCGCGATCCTGTCGGCGATCATCTTCAACGCCCTCATCATCATCGCCTTGATCCCGCTGTCGCTGAAGGGCGTGAAGTATCGCCCGATCGGCGCCGCGTCGGCGTTGCGGCGCAACCTGCTGATCTACGGCCTCGGCGGAATCGTGGTGCCCTTCATCGGCATCAAGGCGATCGACCTGATCGTCACCGCCATCGGCCTCGCCTGAGGAGTGAGAACCATGTTGAGCCAAGTCCGCCCCGCCATCCTGATGATCGCCGTCATGACCATCATCACCGGCCTCGCCTATCCGCTGGCGATGACCGGCATCGCCCAGGTCGCCTTCCCGCACCAGGCGAACGGCAGCCTGATCGAGAAGAACGGCGCGCCGATCGGCTCGGAGCTGATCGGGCAGAACTTCGCCTCCGAGAAGTACTTCCACGGCCGGCCCTCGGTCACGCCGGGCCCGGACCCGCAGGACCCGACCAAGACCACCACCGTTCCCTACAACGCCGGCTTCTCGGTCGGCTCCAACTACGGCCCGACGGCGAAGGCGCTGATCGACCGGGTGAAGGGCGACGTCGATAAGCTGAAGGCCGAAAACCCCAACGCGCCGGTGCCGGCCGATCTCGCCACCGCCTCGTCGAGCGGCCTCGATCCCGACATCACCCCGGCCGGCGCCCTGTTCCAGGTGCCGCGGGTCGCCAAGGCGCGCAACCTGCCGGAGGACAAGGTCCGCCAGATCGTGGCCGACAATACCACCGGCCGCTTCCTCGGCATCATCGGCGAGCCGCATGTCAATGTGCTGAAGCTCAACCTGGCGCTGGACGCGACGGCGGAATAGCTCTGTGTTAAATGTAGCGAACCCGCTGCTCTTCAGGAGGCGCAATGTCCGACGGTCTGCTCGTTCGCGCGAGCGCCCACAGCCCCGAGGAGACGCTGGGGCGTCTCAGGGCTGCGGTGACGACACGCGGCGCGGCGATCCTCGCCGAGATCGATCACGCGGCGGCGGCCGGCAAGGCCGGCATGGAATTGCGGCCGACGACGGTGTTGATCTTCGGCAATCCCAGGGCGGGCACGCCGCTGATGCAGGCGGTGCAGACCATCGGTATCGATTTGCCGCTGAAGGCGTTGGTCTGGAAGGACGGGGAGGGGAGGACCTGGCTCGGGGTGAACGACCCGCATTGGCTGGCCCGGCGTCACGGCGTCACCGGCGCCGATCCGGTCCTGGCTGCGATGACGGCGATGCTGGCGGAAATTGCCGCCGAGGCGACGGCCTGACGCGCCTATCCTGAAGCGCCTACTCGAACTCCACCTCGCCGATCACATC
>DATKNM010000316.1:0-4613 GCA_035541335.1 Binatia bacterium | reverse complement strand
CTACGGCAACATCGCCCTCGACGGCTGCATCGTGAAGACCGCGGGCGTCGATGAATCGATCCTGAAGTTCTCCGGCCCGGTGAAGATCTTCGAGAGCCAGGACGCCGCGGTCGAAGGCATTCTCCTCAACAAGGTGAAGGCTGGCGACGTGGTCGTCATCCGCTACGAAGGCCCGAAGGGCGGCCCCGGCATGCAGGAGATGCTCTATCCCACGAGCTACCTGAAGTCGAAGGGCCTCGGCAAGCAATGCGCGCTGGTGACCGACGGCCGCTTCTCCGGCGGCACCTCCGGCCTCTCGATCGGCCATGTCTCGCCGGAAGCGGCGGAAGGCGGCGCGATCGCGCTCGTGGCGGAGGGCGACCGGATCGAGATCGACATTCCGAACCGCAGCATCAACCTCGCGGTCAGTGAGGCCGAGCTCGCCAAGCGCCGCGCCGCGATGGACGCCAAAGGGAAGACGGGCTGGCAGCCCGCGGAGAAGCGGCACCGCCGCGTCAGCCAGGCGCTCCGCGCCTACGCGGCCCTGACCACCAGCGCGGCCCGTGGCGCCGTGCGCGTCGTGCCGTAAGAACGCAGCCCGGAGCGGCGCCGAGGTGCGCATCGCCGCGACGCTCGCCCTGGTCCTCGGGCTCGCGCTCGCCATCGTCCTCGTGGTCTGGCGCGGCTTCGGCACCATCGCCGGGGCGATGGCGACGCTCGGCGTCGGCGTCTTCCTGCTGCCGCTCGTCTACGCGCCGCATCTCTTCGGCATCGCCTTCTCCTGGCGCCACCCGGTCCCCGAGGCGCAGCGGCCGCGCTTCGCGGTCTTCCTGCATGCGGTCTGGATCGGCTTTTCGGTCGAGACCCTGCTGCCGATGGCCGGTGTCGCCGCGGAGCTGGTGAAGGCGCGGCTGCTGATCCGCGCCGGCGCCCGCACTGCGGACGCCGCCTCGCTGGCGGTGGTCGATCTCACCGTACAGAGCGTGATGCTCGCGGTCTGGGCCGCCGGCGGCGTGGCGCTCCTGGCGCTGCTGAAGGCGGGGACGAGCCTGCTCTGGCCGGCGGTGGCCGGCGCCGCCGTGCTGGCGGTGGCGATCGCCGCCTTCCTGCTGGTGCAGCGCGCCGGCGCCTTCGGCTTCCTCACCCGCTCCGGCGGGCGCGTGGCGGGCGGTGCGACGCGCTGGGCGGGGCTCCATGCCGGCGCCGCCGACATGGACCGCACCTTGCGCACGATCCACGATCGCCCGCTGCGCCTCGCCGCCGCCTGCGCCATCCGCTGCCTCACCCGCTGCGCACTGGTGGCGGAGCTCTGGGTCGCGGCGCTGCTGATGGGCCAGCCGATCTTGCTTTCGGACGGCGCGATGCTGATCGGCATCGTCGGCGCGCTGCGTGCGGCGGCCTTCATCCTGCCCGGCGGCTGGGGCCTGCAGGAGGGCGGCTTCGTGATGCTCGGCGGCGTGCTCGGCCTCTCGCCGGATTTCGCGCTGGCGCTCTCGCTGGCGACCCGGGCGCGCGAGCTGATGCTGGGCGTGCCCGCGCTGCTGGTCTGGCACTTCGCCGAGGGCCGCAGCTTGAAGAGCCTGATGACTTAGACTAGCGCGCGCCCCGCATCGCCAGCCGGACCGCGAGATAGGCGAGGAAGATCGCGAGCAGCGCCTCGGGGAAGCCGCGCGGTCCCAGGAGATCCATGGCGAAGCCGCAGACCACCGATCCCGTCAGCGCGCCCAAGCCCCAGACCGTCGAGAAGGCCGAGGTGCCGGCGATCAGCTCGGCGCCGGTGAAGCGGTCGCCCAGCATCGCGAGGCCGATCGTGTAGATGCCGAAGCCGGCCGCGCCGAGCACCAGCAGCAGCGGCCAGACCCAGGCGGCGGTGATGGCGAGCGGCAGCAGGAAGAGGCCGACCGAGGCGACGGCGAAGCAGACCAGCATGGCAATCGGCTTCGAGGTCCTGCCGGCGATCCAGCCGATCGGGATCTGGAAGGCGACGTTGCCGAAGGAGAGCACGGTCAGCAGCCGCGCCGCCTCGGCGACATCCATGCCGCTCCGGACGCCATAGACCGAGAGGAAGCCCAGCATGCCGCCGTCGAAGATCGCATGCACGAAGATCGCCCCCAGCAGCAGCGGCGCCCGCGGCATGAATTGCCAGATCGGCACGTGGTCATATTCCGCGTGGCTGGCCTCGCTCGAGAGCGCCGCGATCGGCAGGGCGGCGAGGCACAGCACCGCCGCGCCGATCCCGAAGGGCAGGAAGCCCTCGATGCCGACCCAGCTGATCACCGCCGGCCCGACGCCGAACGTAGCGGAGATGCAGGTCGCGTAGATGCCGACGATCAACCCGCGCAGCGCGCCCTTGGCGTTGGACAGCACCCAGGCCTCGCTGAGCGCGAACAGGGTCGCGACCGTCATGCCCTGGCAGAACCGAACCGGGAACCAGGCCCAGAGCGTGGGGAAGGTCGGATAGAGCAGGAAGATGGCGGCGGTCGCGAAGGCCATCGTCAGCGCCAGCGGCTTCGCGCCGAAGGCATGGGAGAGCTTGGGGATGAACAAGCCGGCCACCAGGATGCCGATCATCGCGGTCGCGGTGTTGAAACCGATCACCCGCGCGCTGACGCCCTGCTGCTCCATGTTGAGCGAAAGCAGCGGGAAGATCTCGCCCAAGGAGAACGCGAACACGCAGACCGCGGCGCAGGCCGCGATCAGGTTCCGCCAATGGACCGGCCCTTCCTCGGTGTTCCTATGTTCGCTGACCACGCCATCCCCCCGGGGCGCGCACACTGCCTCAAAAGGCCGTGAGACGCCAGTAGGCCCGGTCGGGATCGTCGCGTTGGGGGCTGCGCAGCGGGCCGCGGGCGCGCTAGTCTCGCCTTCACCAAGGATGGGGAGATCGAATTATGGGTTTCAAGATCGCCGAACGCTGGTTTGAATCGCGATCGATCGGCGACGGCATCACGCTGCTCTGGGAGCCGCATGTGATTCCGCTCATGCGCTGCAACATCTGGCACGTGCGCGGCCGCGACCGCGACCTGTTGATCGATACCGGCATGGGCGTCGCGAGCCTCTACGACGCGACCCGGCTCCTGATCGATAAGCCGGTGCTGGCGGTGGCGACCCACACCCACCTCGACCATATCGGCGCCCACCACGAGTTCGAGGAGAGCGTGGTGCACGCGGCGGAGCTTGCGATCCTCACGGCGCCCGAACAGGTGATCAGCCTCGAGAACGACGCCTATTTCGGCGCCGGGGGCCGGCTCAGCCTCGAGGCGGCCGGCTACGCGGTTCCGGATGGCTACATGATCGACGCGCTGCCGCACGCCGGTTACGACCCCGACCGCTTTCACCTGAAGCCGGCCAAGAGGGTCCGCGCGGTCGAGGAGGGTGCGATCGTCGATACCGGCGACCGGCGCTTCGAGGTGCTGCATCTCCCCGGTCATTCGCCGGGCAGCATGGGCCTGTGGGAAAAGGAGACCGGCACGCTGTTCTCGGGTGACGCCATCTATGACGGGCCGCTGCTCGACCAGCTCGAGGACAGCGACGTCGCCGCCTACATCCGCACCATGGAGCGATTGCGCGAGCTACCGGTTCGGGTGGTTCATGGGGGCCACGACCCGAGCTTCGGCCGCGATCGCATGCTTGAGCTGGTTGACAGCTACCTTCTGTCGCGCCGCGCGGCGTAAGCGACACTCTGTCTCGGTGTCCTCAGGAATCTGAGGATCTCTGGTCCATGCGTAAGTGTGTGCGCGATAGGAATCCAGGCTGATATACCATCACGCCGAGACGTAAATTGCTGCACGCTAACAGGCGGTTGCTGCCGACATCGACCACCCTCGCCTGACCGCCATCAGTCTCGGCGCTGATCTGCGACCCATATTCTACTGGTTGAAATCAAAACCCGATTCCGGAACTCGCGGCCCGTGTTCCCAGGCATAGCAATACCTTCTTAACCCATGCGTGCACATATCGCATGCATGCACTGTGGTTCCTAGGCGGGCTTAGAGGGCGAGGGCGACTATGTTCAAGCGTGTGAAGATCCAGCATCGGATCGGCGGGGTCATCCTCCTGATGACCCTCGGCGTTCTCGGCGTGGTGGCGATGAGCCTGATACAGCTTCGCTCGACGCTGATGACCGACCGCCAGGCGACCGTGAAGGCGCAGGTCGAGACCGCGATCAGCGTGATCGGCCACTATGTGGACCTGGCGAAGAGCGGAAAGCTCAGCGTCGCCGATGCCCAGACCCAGGCCAAGGATGCGCTGCGCCCGGTGCGCTACGGCAACAAGGACTACCTCTTCATCTACGATCTCACCGGCGTCAACATCATGCACGGCGCCAAGAAGGAGATGGAGGGGCAGAACAAGATCGACCAGACCGATCCGGACGGCGTCAAGTTCACCGCGCAGATGATCGAGATGGCGAAGAACGGCGGCGGCTACGTCGCCTACCGCTTCCCGCGCGCCGGATCCGACATCCCCGTGCAGAAGATTTCCTACGCCGCGCTGGCGCCCGACTGGCAGTGGATGGTCGGCACCGGCATCTACATCGACGACGTCGACGCGCAGTTCAAGAGCGCGGCGCTCAAGCTTGGTCTGATCACGCTCGGCGTGCTGCTGGTCGGCCTCGGCGTCGCCTGGGTGATCGC
>DATKNM010000315.1:0-16664 GCA_035541335.1 Binatia bacterium | reverse complement strand
GCGTCCACATGCTGGGCGAGGAGATCGATCCCCGCCTCCTCCAGCGCCGGCGCGATGCGGCGATGGACGGCGCGCAGCCGCGAGATCGCGGTGAAGAGGCCGAGCGCGCCGCCCTTTGCCGCGAGAAAGAGCGCGCGATAGGCCGCGGCGATCTGGTCCATGTCGTCGCGGGCGAGATCGGTCACGATCATGACGCGCGTCTGCGCCGCATAGTCGAAGGGCGAGGGCACGCGGACACGGAAGACCGGCTTCGGCAGGTGCCGCGCGCCGGTGCGGGCCTCGGCGCCATCCCAGGATTCCGCGGTGCCGCTGCCATCGGTCAAGGTTGCCGAGGTGACCACGAGGCCGTGCGCCGGCTTCGCCACCACCTCGATGAAGGGCCGCATCGGATCCTTCCAGTGGCGATAGAGGCCGACATCGATCTCGCGGCCGTCGATGCGCTCCAGCGCGAGCCAGTCGACGAAATCGGGCGGCGTGTCGCCGCGCAGGGAGGTGAGCATGTCGCGCCAGGCGGTAATCTCCATCTCGGCGCGACGCGCGATGCCGCGGGACATCGCCTCGATGCGGAGACGCGTCTGCTGGTCGAGCACGTCGGCGTCGGTGTCGAGGCGCTTCCCCAGGCGCTGCGCCAGCTCGCGCATCGGCGCCTGCAGGTTGCGGAGCGCGCGGTCGAGCTCGGTCGCGGTTTCGAGCACGCGGGCGTCGGGCGGCTTGGTGGCGCATTCGAGGCTGTAGCCGGCGCGATCCTCCGGCGCACGGGCCAGCACCTGCAGCCGGACCGCGCCGAGAAAGGCCTCGCTGGGATTGCCGGGAAGGCCGTCGGCGATGCGCTGATGCCAGCCGTCGCCGGGCAAAGCGCGGGCGGCGGACATCACCGCATCCAGCAGCTCCATCGCCTTCGCATCGTCCAACACCAGGTCCTCGATCCGCCGCCGGAGGCCGCGGGCGCGGCTCCGACGCCCACCCTCGCCGCCGATCAGCCAGCGGCGGAGATCGCCCGCCTCCTGGCCGGAGAGATGCGCGGCGAAAGCGGAATCGACCGCGGAGAAGAGATGATGGCCCTCGTCGAAGACATAACGCGTCGGCAGGGCCTGGTCATCGGGACCGAGCGCCGCCTGGATCATCACCAGCGCGTGGTTGGCGATCACGATCTCCGCCTTGCGCGCCCGGCGCACGCTGCGCTCGATGAAGCAGCGGCCGTAATGCGGACAGGCGGAATAGACGCATTCGCCGCGACGATCCGCGAGGCCGAGGGTGCGGCCTTGCCCCAGGATGTCCGGCAGCCAGCCCGGAAGGTCGCCGCCCGCCATGTCGCCGTCGCGGGTCGCCATGGCCCAGCGCGCCATCAAGCCGAAGGCGACCGCGTCCAGCGGCCGCTGTCCCAATTCGCCCGCAAGCTCGGCGAGGTTCAGCAGGCAGAGATAGTTCTCGCGGCCTTTGCGGATCACCACCTTCTCGGCTTTCAGCGCCGGATTGGCATAGAGCCGGTCGAGCTCGCCGTCGATCTGGTGCTGCAGGTGCCGGGTGAAGGTGCTGATCCAGACCGGGCCCTTGTTCTTCTCGGCCCAGAGACCCGCGGGCGCGATGTAGCCCAGGGTCTTGCCGACGCCGGTCCCCGCCTCCGCCAGCACCACGTTGGGCTCGCTCTCGTTCTCGCGCGGGGCGAAGGCCGGCACCAGCGCGCTGGAATAGTCCGCCTGGGTCGGACGGTCCTCGGAATCGTTGCCGAGCAGGAGGCGCAGGCGCTCGCGCGCCTCGACCGGGCTAACCGGGAAGCTGTCGGCCTGGGGCTGCGGCGCGGTCTCGCTCCATTCCGGGAGATCCTCCCAGACGCCGACGCCGGGGACGGCGCGGCCGTCGAAGACCGGCAAGGCCGCGAGCACGGCCTCGCCCCAGATCCAGCCATGCCGCGTCATCGCCTCGGCAAGGCCGCGCACGCGCCAGCGGCGGCGGTCGAGGGCGGAGAGCTCGGCGAGCAGCGCGCGGGCGCATTGCTGCAGGAGCGCGGCCTGGTGCTCGAGGTCGAGGGTGTGGTTTCCGCCGATCGGCAACAAGCCCAGCGCCTGGGCGACACCCGCCGGCGTCGGCAGGCAGAAGCTCGCCGGCCGCACGAAGGCGTAGAGCTCAAGCACGTCCAAGGCCGGAAACCGCTCGCAGCGGAGACGGCGGCAGACCGCCGGCAGGTGGCAGAGCAGCGGTGGCGCCGCGCGGGCGAGCCGCAGCACGTCGCCGTGACGCACACGGCGCTGGGCGCCGTCGGCCGCGCGCCAGAGCGCATCCTTGAGGCCGACGATCAGGACGGGCGATTGCAGGACGGGCGATCGACTGGGTTCCAGCGCCATGGCGGAGCTTTATCGGCAGAGCGCAGGGGAACGCAAGTGGAACTCGGCGCGATTCTTCGGGTACGGTTCTTGGGGGACGATTTCAAGTCCGCTGCAGACCTGCGAGCAGGATGTCCACCATCTTCCGCGCCCGCGCCTCCCAGCCGGTTGCTGCGCTCGCATAAGCGAGGCCGGCGATCGCGCGGAGGAGATCGAAGGGCTCGACGTCCTGGCGGATGTCGCCGTTGGCCGCCGCGCGCTTCATGAGACCGCCGATGGCGGTTTCGAGCCGCGGGCCGGTCGAGGCGTGGAGCGTCGCGGCGCTGCCGGTCAGCGTGGCGAGCAGGTCGGCCATCAGCTTCTTGGTCGCGATGTAATCGACGAAGAGCAGCAACCATTCGCGCAGCGCCTTCAGCGGAGGATGCGCCTTCGCGAGGCGCTCGGCATCTGCGGCGAGGCCGTCGAGCGCGTCGCGATAGACCTGCTCGACCAGCGCCTCCCGGGTCGGGAAATGGCGATAGAGCGTGCCGATGCCGACATCGGCCGCGCGGGCGATCTCTTCCAGCGTGGTGGCGGCGCCGGTCTTCGCAAAGCAGGCCCTGGCCGCCTTGATCAAGCGCTGGCGGTTGCGGGCAGCATCGGCGCGCGGCTTTCGCGGCGATGGCGGGCGGCGGGAGGACGGGCGGCGGGAAGCGGGCGAAACGGCCACGCGCAGGATTCCCCTTGAAAAGCGGAGGGTGCCTCCGTATATAACCGGAGGGTCCCTATCGTTTATCGCAGTTCCCGTCCGCGGGCAACCCGCCGTGCGGGCGACGGCTTCTCACGTCCGATTGCAAGCCCTATCCAACCCGGGAGAGACACATGGACTTCCACGACATCGCCACTTTCGGCGCCGCCTCCACCACCGACGAGGTGCTCGCCGGCATCGACTTGAAGGGCAAGCGGGTGCTGGTGACCGGCGTCTCGGCCGGTCTCGGGGTCGAGACCGCGCGGGCGCTCGCCGCGCACGGTGCCCATGTGATCGGCGCCGCCCGCGACCTCCGCAAGGCGGAAACGGCGATGGCCCAGGCCTGGTCCGAGGCGAAGAACGGCGGCGGCGTCGAGCTCATGGCGCTCGACCTCGCCGCGCTCGCCAGCGTGCGCGCCGGCGCCGACAAGCTGGTGGCGACGGGGAAGCCGCTCGACCTCATCATCACCAATGCCGGCGTCATGGCCTGTCCCTTGAGCCGCACCGCCGACGGCTTCGAGATGCAGTTCGGCACCAACCATCTCGGCCACTTCGTGCTGGTGAATCGCATCGCCGCGCTGCTCAAGCCGGGATCGCGGGTGGTCGCGCTCTCCTCCATGGGACACCGCTTCGCCAACGTCGATCTCGACGATCCCAACTTCGAGCGCACGGCCTACGATCCCTGGCTCGCCTATGGCCGGTCGAAGACCGCGAATATCCTCTTCGCCGTCGCCTTCGACCGGCGGCATCGCGCGCGCGGTGTGCGCGCCACCGCGGTCCATCCCGGCGGGATCGCGACCGAACTCGGCCGGCATCTCGGAGAAGGCGGGTTGCAGGCACGGCTGGACACGCTGAACGCCGAGCTCGCCGCCAAGGGCAAGCCGCCCTTCCACCTCAAGAGCATCCCGCAGGGTGCCGCGACCTCGGTCTGGGCGGGCGTCGTCGCATCGGCCGACGCCGTCGGCGGCCGCTATTGCGAGGACTGCCATGTGACGACACGGGTGACCGACGGCGATATCGACATGGTCGATGGCGGCGTCCGTCCCTACGCCCTCGATCCCGCGAATGCGGAAGCGCTCTGGACGAAAAGCGAGGAACTGGTCGGCGAGCGGTTCAGCTGAAGCAGCCGTCGACCAGTTGCCGGAAGGCGACGGCGCGGTGGCTGATGCGATGCTTCTCGTCGGGATCCATCTCGCCGAAGGTGATCGCGTATCCCTCGGGCCGGAAGATCGGGTCGTAGCCGAAGCCGCGCTTGCCCTTGGGCGCCTCGTCCAACGTGCCGAAGACCTTGCCCTCGAACACCTCGCAATGATCGTCGGGCCAGGCAAGCGCGAGCGCGGCGACGAAATGCGCGCCGCGCGGCTTGCCGGCGATGCCTTTGAGGACGCGATCCATGGCGGCATAGAAATCCTTCGACGGCCCGGCCCAGCGCGCGGAGAAGATTCCGGGCGCGCCGTCGAGGGCGTCGACGCAGAGGCCGGAATCGTCGGCCAGCGCCGGCCGCTTGGAGGCACGGGTCGCCGCCAGCGCCTTCAGCCGCGCATTGCCGATGAAGCTGTCCTCGGTCTCCTCCGGTTCCGGAAGGCCGAGCGTTCCCGCAGAGATCACCTCGATGGCGAAGGGCGCCAGCAGCTCGGCGATCTCCTTCGCCTTGCCGGGATTGTGGCTGGCAAGGACGAGCTGCCTCTCGGAGAAATGTCGCGGCATCGCGTTAGGAGACCCCGAGCGCCCGCTTCTGCAGGCGGTTCAATTCGCCGATGCCGGTGCGCGCGAGGCGCAGCAGCTCCAGAAACTGCGCCTCGGTGAAGGCGCTCTTCTCGGCGGTGCCCTGGACTTCGACGATGCCGCCGGCGCCCGTCAGCACGAAATTGGCATCGGCCTCGGCGGAGGAATCCTCGTCATAGTCGAGGTCGAGCACGCATTGCCCCTCGCGGATGCCGCAGGAGATCGCCGCCACCTGGTCGATGAGCGGGATCGCCTTCAAGGCGCCCATCTCCTTCATGAAGGTGAAGCAGCGATGGAGCGCCACATAGCCGCCGGTGATCGCCGCGGTGCGGGTGCCGCCGTCGGCCTGCAGCACGTCGCAGTCGAGCCGGATCTGGCGCTCGCCGAACCCCGTCATATCGGTGACGGCGCGCAACGAGCGACCGATCAGGCGCTGGATCTCCTGGGTACGGCCGGACTGCTTGCCCTTCGCCGCCTCGCGGTCGGTGCGACTGTGGGTCGAGCGCGGCAGCATGCCGTATTCGGCGGTGACCCAGCCCTTGCCGCTGCCCTTCAGGAAGGAGGGCGCCTTCTCCTCCAGGGTCGCGGTGCAGAGCACATGAGTGTTGCCGAACTTCACGAGGCAGGAGCCTTCGGCATAGCGATTGACGTCGACCGTCAGCTCGACGGCGCGCAGCTGATCGGCGGCGCGACCGGAAGGACGGGCGGAAGTGGAGGGCATTGGTGGAATCCTCAGGATGGGACGATTTCGGCGCGGACCCTACACGGGGCGGATGACCTGCGCAACGCGCGGCCCCACGATCGTTTCAAGCGGCGCCGATAGTCCGGACCTTGCCGGCGCCGAGGGCGCAGAGCGAGGCGCCGAGCGTGATGGCGACGAAGAGGCCGCTGACCGGCGGCCAGACGCCGAAGACGTCATGCACCAGGCCGACCGCAAGCGGCCCCGCGACCGCGCCGAGGACATAGCCGACGCTTTGGGTCATGCCGGAGAGCCTGGCCGCGGTCTCCGGATTGCCGGCGCGCTGGGCGATCATGGTGAGCGAGATCGCGAAGGCGCCGCCCTGGCCGATGCCGAGCACCACCGAGCAGAGCCACATCGTGTCGAGCGGCGCGAAGAGATAGCCGATGAGGCCGGCAAGGCCCAGCGCCTGCATCAGCAGCGCGGATGCACGAAGATCGCCGCGCCGGCTTGCCATCAGCGGCGCCACCTGCGCGCCGAGCCCCTGCACCAGGATGCTCAGACCCAGCATCCAGCCACTCGCGGGCACATCCATGCCGCGGTCCTGCAGGATCTTCGCGCCCCAGCCGAAGACCGAATAGGCACCGGAGGAGCAGAGGCCGAGATAGATCGTCACCTGCCAGGCGAGGGAATTGCGCCAGAGATTGGGGCCCGAGCTCACCGCCTGCTGCGGCGCGGAGTGGAAGCGGGCACGGATCGGCGCCCAGGCCGGCAGCGCCGCCAAGGCGAGCAGACTCCAGATCGCGAGCGCGCTCGGCCAGGCCGTGCCAAAGCGGAGCTCGACTTGCGGCGCCAGAGCCGCCGCGCCGGCGGCGCCGACGCAGAGCATCATGGTGTAGAAGCCGGTGACGGCGCCGATGCGCTCCGGGAAATCGCGCTTCACGATCCCCGGCAGCAGCACGTTCATGACCCCGATCGCGAGACCGACGACGATGCTGCTCGCATAGAGCAGCGGCGCCGAAGGAACGAGCCGCAGGGCGCAGCCGGCGGCGAGCGCCACCAGTGCCACGAAGATCGCGTTCTCGGCGCCGAAGCGACGGCCGATCGCGGGCGCCACCGGTCCCGCGAAACCGAAGCAGAGCACCGGCAGCGTCGTCAGGATCCCGGACTCGGCCTTGTCGAAGCCGAGGGATTGCGCGATCTCCGCCAGGAGCGGACCGACGCTGGTAACGGCCGGACGCAGGTTGAGCGCCACCAGGCCGAGCCCGACCAGCATCATCAGCGGGCTCAGGTGGCGCGCCGCAATTTCGGTCCGCTTCTGAATTCTCAGCTCCGCTTGCGGAGGAGGCCCATGAAGTTGTCGTAGAGCCGGCGCGAATCCCGGGCGAAGACCGGCATCTTCGCCGCGGCTTCCGTGGTCAGGCGTTGCAGCGCGCCCTGCCCGAGCGTCTCGTCGAGGGCGCAGGCATAGGCCGGCACCTCGCCCCATTCCGGCACGGTCTCCGTGGTCAGCTCGGTGTGGTATTGCAGGCCATAGGCGAGGTCGCCGATCCGCATCGCCTGATTGGCGCAGACCGGAGAATCGGCGAGGATCACCGCGCCCTCCGGTGCATCGAGCACGGCGGCACCATGCCATTGCAGCGCCTGGAGCGGGCTTGCGATGCCTTCGAACAGCGGGTCGGCACGGCCGGCGGCGGTCAAATTGATGTCGAGGATCCCGACCTCGGCCTGGGGCATCTTATCGACCCGGCCGCCCATTGCGGCACCGAGGAGCTGATGGCCGAGGCAGAGGCCGAGATAGGGCTTCGCCCGGTCCTTGACCCATTCGCGGATCGCCTGCTTCTCGGCCTTCAGCCAGGGATGCTCGGTCTCCTCCCAGACATCCATCGGCCCGCCCATGACCCAGAGCGCGTCGTAGTCGGCGAGGCCCGGAATCTCCTCGCCCTCGTCGAGCTCGACCGCGTCCCACTGGATCCCGTCCGCGGCGAAGAAGTCGCGGAAGATGCCGGGATGCTCGATCGCAATGTGCTGAAAAACCAGAAAACGCATGATCACCGTATGCCCGGTCGGGCCTGGTCCGTTCGATATGGCGGGGCGATGTGGCGGGGGAGTCGAGCATGCCGCACCGGCGCCCGCAACGATAATTCGCGATATTGACGCGCCCCACCCCCATACCTAGATTCGAAAGGGAATTCTGAGGACAGAGATGCAGCACTTGCCGCGCAACCTGACGCAGCATAGGCCGGTGTTGAGCGAGCTTTCGGAACGCTCGCGGGAAATCTTCCGGCTGATCGTCGACACCTATTTCGAGACCGGGGAACCGGTGGGCTCGCGCACGCTCTCGCGCCGGCTCGGCCAGCTCTCGCCGGCGACCATCCGCAACGTGATGGCGGATCTGGAGGAGCTCGGCCTCCTCTTTGCGCCGCACACCTCGGCCGGCCGGCTACCGACCGATCTCGGCCTGCGCCTCTTCGTCGACGGGCTGATGGAATTGGGCGGCCTCACCGAGGCGGAGCGCGCGGCGATCGACGGGCAGTGCCAGGCGATCGGCCGCAGCATGCCGGAGGTGATGGAGCAGGCGTCGGCCATGCTCTCCGGCCTCTCGCATTGCGCCGGCATGGTGGTGGCGCCGAAATCGGAGCGGCCGCTGAAGCACATCGAGTTCGTGCATCTGGCGCCGGGGCGCGCTTTGGTGGTGCTGGTGACCGAAGGCGGCATGGTGGAGAACCGGGTGATCGACGTGCCGCTGGGCCTGCCGCCCTCGAGCCTGGTCGAGGCCACCAATTATCTCACCCAGCGCCTCGCCGGGCGCACCATCCCGACGGCGCGGAGCGAGATCGTCCAGGACCTGGAGAGCCAGCGCGCCGAGCTCGACGCCCTGACCCGGAAAGTGGTCGAGGCGGGCCTCGCCACCTGGTCTGGCGGCAGCGGCCAGGGCGCCCTGATCGTGCGCGGACAGTCGAACCTGCTGGAAGGCGTGACCGAGATCGCCGATCTCGAGCGCCTCCGGGGACTGTTCTCCGCATTGGAAGCCAAGGAGCAGCTGCTGAAGCTCCTGGAGGCGGCCGATGCCGCCGAGGGCGTCAAGATCTTCATCGGCGCCGAGAACGACCTTTTCGGGCTCGCCGGCTGCTCGGCGGTGATCTCGCCCTATCACGACAGCCAGCGGCGCCTCATCGGCGCCGTGGGTGTCATCGGCCCAAGCCGGATCAATTACGCCCGGATCATCCCGATGGTCGATTACACGGCCAAGGTGATCGGCCGGATCCTCGGTTAATTCCCCGAATTTCGGGGTTGAAATCCCGCCCGCGGCGGCGATTTCTTTCGTTGCAACCACGTTCGGATTGATGGAGAACCGGTCCCGATGATGACCGATGAGAAATTTGGCGAAAAGACTGGAAACGGCATGTCTGCAGACGAGAACGAAGACCTGGCAAGCGGCGCCGAGCACGAGGCCGGCGCCGAGATCCCGATGCCGGGGGATCCGCTGGCCGCGGCGCAGGCCGAGGTCGCGCAATTGAAGGACCAGTTGCTGCGTGCCATGGCGGAGACCGAGAACACCCGCCGCCGCGCCCAGCGCGACCGCGAGGATGCGCAGAAATACGGCATCGCCAATTTCGCCCGCGAGGTCCTGGCCGTCGCCGACAACCTGCACCGCGCCCTCGAAGCCATTCCGAGCGGCGCCATCGAAAGCGACGAGGCATTGCGGACGCTGCATGACGGCGTCGCCGCCACCGAGCGCCAGCTCGAAGCCGCGCTGGCGAAGCAGCAGATCCAGCGCATCTGGCCGGAGGGCGAGCGCTTCGACAGCAACTTCCACCAGGCGATGTTCGAAGTGCCGAACAGCGGCAAGCCCGCGGGCACCATCGTCCAGGTGCTGCAGGCCGGTTACAAGATCCACGACCGCCTGCTGCGGCCGGCGCTGGTCGGCGTCGCCAAGGGCGAAGCCGCGAACGACGGCGCACCCGGCGGCACCATCGACACGACGGCTTAGCGATTTTCCCGATTTAAGCGGTGATGCTGATGCCGGCGCTGGCGCGGGACGTCAGCGCCGTCCCGGCGCGGGTATAGGCGACGGTCGCCGCCTGGACCGGCGGATTGTGCAGGCCTTCGCCGAGCTGCTCTTGTGCGATCGACTGCGCGAGGAAGGCGCTCGACGCCTGCGAGATGAAGCGTGGGCTGTCGCCGGCGCGACGCCCGCCCGAGCCCTTCGTATCCGCGCCGTCCGCACTCCCGGCGTCATTGGACACCAACGAAATACGCCCCGAACCGACCGGGGCGCCGACCCGCGCGCCGTCGTATTGGGTGCCGGTCTCGCCGCTGCTGCCGCCCTCATAGACGCGGAAACGGAAGCGGCGCGCCTGGGCATTGCCGCCGCCATTCGCCGCATCGGCATTGACCGTGAGATCGGCCGCATTCCGGGTCGACAGCCCCTGCGGCACCGTCAACCGTTGCGGCGGTTGCGGCGGCGGCAATAACAGAACTTGGGCGAGATCCGACATCCGGTTATCTGGCAGCCTCGATCAATTGTCTCGAATTTTAGGTATCTGGTTCCAACGCGCAAGAAGGCAAGATCATCGCGCGTGTGATTTTCCATTCTTCACCAATTGTTTACCAATTCGGCCTGCCACCTGGGAGTGTAGTCCGCTGCGCTGCGGCGCACTTAAGGTTTGGTTAGGAGTCTGCCGACTAAGATCCGCCCCTAAACGCTTTCGTATCGAAGCTTGCAGCGGGCTCGAGGCGGCTCTTCTTGACGGCAACCGGGGCATGATCACGTTGGGACGACAGGCTCCGGGCGCAGACGCCCTGCCGGCATCCACTTTAGAACCCGATTGGATCGCACGCGCCGTCAGCGCGGCGGGCGACGTCGCCTATCGCTGGGATATCCTGAGCGACGGCCTGCAATGGGGCGGCTGCCTCATGGATCTCCTGGGCGAGCCAAACGAGAGCATCCAGTCCGGCCACGGTTTCAACAATCGGATCCACCCCGAAGACCTGCCGATCCGCCTGAAGGCGCTTTCCGACCACTTCTCCGGCCAGGCGAACTACGACTGCGAGTTCCGCTTGCGCAACAGCCAGGGTGGCGTCGTCTGGGTGCACGATCGCGGCACGGCCGTGTTCGACACGGAGAAGACACCGGTCGCCATGTCCGGCAGCCTGCGCGTGATCACCACGCGGAAGCAGACCGAGGCGAGGCTGGAGCGCATCGCCAACTACGACGAGCTGACCGGCCATTTCAACAAGACCCGCCTGCGCGACGAGCTCGACCAGGCGTTGACCTTCGCCCGCCGCTTCCACGTGCCCGGCGCCTTCATGGTGGTCGGCATCGACAAGCTCGCCATGATCAACAGCGCCTTCGGCTATGAGGTCGGCGACGCGGTGCTGGTCGCGGTCGGCCAGCGGCTCGACCGCTTCGTGCGCTCCAGCGACGTGGTGGGCCGGCTCGGCGGCGACCGCTTCGGCATCATCCTGTCGCAGTGCCGCGAGGAGATGGTGGTCCATGCCATGGACCGCATCATCGACGGCGTGCGCGAGGAGCCGGTGGAGATCGACGGCCAATCGATCCCGGTCAGCGTCTCGATCGGTTGCGTGCTGTTCCCGGGCCTGGTCAACACCGCCTATGACGTGATGGCCAAGGCCGAACTCTCGCTGAACTATGCCAAGCGCAACGGTCGCAGCTGCTTCAACACCTATCGCATCTCCGAGCAGCAGGGCCTGGTGCATCGCCACGCCATGGACGTGGGCGCCCAGGTCCAGCAGGCGATGCGCGAGCACCGGCTGCTCTTCATGTACCAGCCGATCGTGAAGGCCGACACCCATGAGGTGGTGAAGTACGAGGCCCTGCTCCGCATGCGCGACGAGAAGGGCGACATCGTGCCGGCCGGCGCCTTCATTCCGGTGATCGAGCAGCTCGGCATGGCCCGGGCGCTCGACCGCTACGTGCTCGACATGGCGGTCGAGGAGCTGCGCCAGTCGCCCGACACCACGCTCGCCATCAACATCTCCGGCCTCACCGCCTCCGACCAGTCCTGGCTGCGCGCCTTGATCTCCGCCGTGCGGTCGACGCCGCACATTGCCCCGCGCCTGGTGGTCGAGATCACCGAGACCGCGGCTCTGCACGACATCGAGGAATCCGCCCGCTTCGTCAACGTGGTGCGCGACCTCGGCTGCAAGGTCGCGATCGACGATTTCGGCGCCGGCTTCACCTCGTTCCGGCACCTGAAGGCCCTCACCGTCGACATGGTGAAGATCGACGGCTCCTTCGTGCTCAACCTCTCGCGCAATGTCGACAACCAGCTCTTCGTCCGCAACCTGATGGGCCTCGCCGCCACCTTCGGCCTGGAGACGGTGGCGGAGTTCGTCGAGAACAGCGAGGACGCCGACTTCCTGCTGAAAGCCGGCGTCCAGTTCCTCCAGGGCTATTATTTCGGCCGCCCGGCGCTGAAGCGGCACTGGCTGACCGGCCAGTCGATCGTGCCGGTTCCCCTCGTCGCCCAATAGGCGTTCACGCGGGCGGCTTGCGCCGCCGTCCGGTCTCTGCTTTCTCTCCCCGCATGACTTCGACGCTCGACGATCCGCGCGGCTTCGGCATCTATGTGCATTGGCCGTTCTGCCGCGCGAAATGCCCCTATTGCGATTTCAACAGCCATGTGCGCGAGGCGATCGACCAGGCGCGTTGGCGCGCGGCGCTGCTGCGCGAGCTGGCGCACTATGCCACCGAGGTTCCGGGGGCGACGCCGGGCCGTGTCGTCACCAGCCTCTTCTTCGGCGGCGGCACGCCCTCGCTGATGGAGCCGGAGACGGTCGGCGCAGTGATCGCCGCCGTCAAGGCGACCTGGCCGACTGCGCCCGATCTCGAAGTCACGCTGGAAGCCAATCCGACCTCGATCGAAGCCGGGAAGTTCCGCGCCTTTCGCGCCGCCGGAGTCAACCGGGTCTCGATCGGCGTGCAGGCGCTGGACGACGAGATCCTGAGATTCCTCGGCCGCCAGCACAGCGCCAAGGAAGCAGTTCGCGCGCTGGAGATCGGCCGCGCCACCTTCGACCGCATGTCCTTCGATCTCATCTATGCCCGGCCCGGCCAGTCACTGGCGGCGTGGCAGGCGGAGCTCGACGCGGCGCTCCAACTCGCCAAGGGGCACCTCTCGCTCTACCAGCTCACCATCGAGCCCGGCACGGTCTTCGAGCAGCGGGTGGCGCGCGGCGACTTTCAGCCGATGGCGGAGGAGGCGCAAGCGGCCTTGTTCGACTGGACCGCGGCGCGCCTGGAGGAGGCGGGCCTTGCCGGCTACGAGATCTCCAACCATGCGCGGCCGGGCGAGGAATCGCGCCACAACCTCACCTATTGGCGCTATGGCGACTATGTCGGCGTGGGGCCCGGCGCCCATGGCCGGTTGACTCTGACGGGACGGAAATTCGCGACCCGCCAGCACCGCGCGCCGGAAGCCTGGCTGGATCTGGTCGAGCGCGAAGGCCATGCGACCCGGCAGCGGCTGGAGGTCGAGCCCGCGGCACGGCTTTCCGAGATGGTGATGATGGGCCTGCGCCTTGCCGAGGGGATTCCCGCTGCACGGTTCAGTGCCGAGACGGGGAGCGATATAGAAGCGGCGCTCGATCCGGCGCGCCTCAAGCGGCTGACGGAGGGCGGCTTCCTCACTATTGAAGGTGATCGCCTGAAGACAACGGCGGAAGGCCGCGCCCGCCTCGACGCGGTGCTGGGCGCGCTGCTCGCCTGAGTGTTACCTGCTGAGGCTCACTGGCCGCCGTCGGCCTTGCTCTCGGCCATCTTGTCGAGGTCGCACTTGCCGCTGTCGCATTCCGTGGCGCGGTCCTTCAGGAACTGCGTGCGGTTGCGCGTCACTTCGACGGCGCAAGAGAGATCGACGTAATAGCCGTCGCTGTCGGTCTGGCCGCATTCCTGGTTGCGCGACTTCATCCAGCCGAGCTGGCTCTTCTTCAAGACTGCCTTGGAGTCGGCGTCGATCTTGCCGGTGATCGCCTTATAGGCGGCGTTCAAGTCGTTGTCGGCGTCGATATAGATCTTGGCGTAGCAATAGACGTCCTCGAAATCGTTCTTGCTGGTCGAGCAATCGGCATGGGCGCCGGCAGCGCCGAATTGCAATGCGACGAGGGCGAGAGGGAACGCGGCGAGAATACGGGGCTTCATGGTCTCAGGGCTCCGAGAGAGGTTTCCGTTCTTGGTCGCGACCAACCCCCCGTGGGTTCAAGTAGGCGGGTTCAATTGGTGACGGCTGCCTGGAAGGTGGCGGGGGCCGGGTCGCGGACGGTGATCCCGCCGGGGCCGATCTCCAGCACCGAGAGGCCGCGGCTGCTGGTGCCGTCGGCATTGAGGCGGAAGAGGCCGGTGACCCCCGCGAAGCCGGAAGGATCGGTGAGGCGCGTCATGCTGAAATCGCCGCCCGGCTTCGACTTCGAGAGCGCGACGGCCAAAGTCACCGCGTCATAGACGATGCCGGCGCGTGGATCGGGTGCGGCGCCATAGACGCTCTGATAGCGCTGGACGAAGTTCGACCAGCGGTCGGGCGGCGTGGTCGCGAACCAGCCGCCGGCAAGGATGTGCTCCTGGGCGAGCGCCGGGTCGTTCCAGAGCGCGGTGCCGAGCAGCCGCACGGCGCCGGCCGCGGCCGGCGCGTCGCCGGGACCGGCCGTCGGGATGTCGAAACCCGGCAGCATGGCGGCAATGGTGCGGAGCTTCTGTCCGCCTTCCGGGATCATCAGCGCATCGAAGCCGCCGCCCTTATAGGCGTTGGACAGGGATTGCATGGTGGCGACGAGATCGGCGGCCGCGGGATCGTAGTTCTGCATCACCGCGACCTGGCCGCCGGCGGCGACCACCGCATCCTGATAGGCCTGCCGCACCGCGTTGCCGTAGGCGGAGTTGGGATAGAGGATCGCGAACCGCTTCACGCCCTGGCTCGCCGCGTAATCGACCACGCGCTCGACCTGGGCCTGGGGCGCGATGCCGAGCACGAAGACGCCGGGCTTCGCCGCGGAACGGTCGTTGGAGAAGCTGATGACCGGCACCTGGCCGCTGGATATCTGCGACGCCGCCATGGCGGTCTCCGGAACCTCGGTGGCGAAGACCGGCCCCAGCACCAGCCGCGAGCCTTCATCCAGCGCGCTGCGCGCCGCATTGCCGGGACCGCCGGCGGCGGCGCTGTCGCGCACCACCAGGGAGAAATCGTCGCCGGCGGAATCGAACACGCCCATCTCCGCCGCCTGCATCAGGCCGCGACCGACGGCCGCGTTCTGGCCGGAGAGCGGCAGCAGCAGGGCAACCTTGGATTCCAAGGGGCCGGTCGGCAGCGCCTGTACCGTCGGCGGCAGGGGGGCCGGCTGCGGCGCTTGCGCTTGCGGCTGGCTCGGCGCCTTCGGCGGCGGTAGGTTGGGCGCGCAGCCCGCCAGCATCAGGCCGGCCGAAAGACCACAGGCGGCCAGCATCAGTTGCAGCGGACGGAGCCTGAAAGACATGTTGAAATTCCTGGCGGATTCCTGATGGCGCCGGCAGAGCGGAGCGATGACCAAGCCTAGCGACAGCACGGACGGAAGTAAACGCCGCGGCCTGCTGGCCCTGGTGGCGACGCCGATCGGCAATCTCGGAGATATCGGCGCGCGAGCACTCGAGACCCTGCGCACGGCCGACCTGATCGCCTGCGAAGACACCCGTGTGACGGCCAAGCTGCTGCAGCGTTTCGAAATCAAGCGGCCGACCCTGCCGTATCACGACCACAATGCCGAGGCGATGCGCCCGAAGCTGATTGAACGCCTGCAACGCGGCGAAACCGTGGCGCTGGTTTCGGATGCCGGCATGCCCCTCATTTCCGACCCCGGCTACAAGCTGGTGCGGGCGGCGACGGCGGCGGATATCGCAGTCACCGTCATCCCCGGCCCTTCGGCCCCTTTGGCTGCGCTGGTGCTTTCCGGCCTGCCCAGCGACCGCTTCCTGTTCGCCGGCTTCCTGCCCGCCAAGGACGGCGCCCGGCGCAACGCACTCGGCGAATTGAAGACGGTGCCGGCGACGCTGTTGTTCTTCGAGACCGGGCCGCGCCTCGCGGACAGCCTCACCGCCTGCCGCGATGTGCTCGGCGACCGGCCGGCGGCAGTCGCGCGGGAGCTGACCAAGCTCTATGAAGAGGTGCGGCGCGGCGCGCTCTCCGAATTGGCGCGGCACTATCACGAAGCTGGCCCACCCAAAGGCGAGATCGTGCTGGTGATCGCGCCACCCGATGAGACGGCGCCGGAGATCGACATCGACGCGGCGCTGGAACAGGCGCTTCGTGGCATGGGCGTGAAGGAAGCGGCGACCGCCGTCGCCGCCGCGAGCGGCCGGCCGCGCCGCGAAATCTACAGCCGCGCTTTGGCGCTGGCCGGTCGTCGCCCGGCATCCGCCGGAAGCGAGTGAGCGGTGCCCGGACGACGTCAGCAAGCTGCAAGCGGGTTGACGCAGAAGAGCGAGACCGGCCGGATGTCCTTTCGTCGCGGCCATGGCGCCGAGCGCCGGGCGGCCTGGTGGCTGCGCCTCAAGGGCTATCGCATCCTCGCCATCAACTGGCGTTCGCCGGCGGGCGAGATCGACCTCATCGCGCGGCGCGGCGGCACGCTGGCCTTCATCGAAGTGAAACAGCGGGTCGATCACGATGCCGCGACCCTGTCGTTGCAACCGGCCCAGCTGCGACGGCTGGAGCGGGCTGCGGCCTTCTATATCGCGCAGCGGCCGGAGCTGGCGGCGCTGACGGCGCGGTTCGACCTCATGACCTTCGGCCGCACAGGCCTCCACCGGTGGAGGCCGGCTCACGTGAAAGATGCTTGGCGGCTGGAGGGGCCTTCGGCATGATTCCCCGATGCCGCCTGAGTCGACGACCGGAGACTGTTGGGTCGCCCGTGCGGCGAAGCCGTCCGCATTCCGAACCCCTGGCCGAACCCCTGGCCGAACCCTTGGCCGAACCGGTGAAGTCCTGATCGCGCTGCTGCCGATCGGGCTGGCGATCGCCGGCTGCTCCCCCGTCGGCATGGCGGTCGGGGCCGGCGCCACCGTTACCAACATGGCGATGGAGGAGCGCGGCTTCGGCAATGCCGTCAGGGACAACGCGATCTGGGCCGACATCAACGGCCGGCTGCTGAACCAGGACCCGAAGCTGTTCCGCGACGTGAACCTGCAGGTGCAGGAGGGCCGGGTCCTCCTGAGCGGGTA
>DATKNM010000314.1:0-8368 GCA_035541335.1 Binatia bacterium | reverse complement strand
CGCCGCCGGATCGAGTGCCAGTCGCTGCGCGGCGATCACCGCCTGGGTGCGCGAGCTGGCGCCGAGCTTTCTCAAGATCTCGGTGACATGCGCCTTCACCGTGGGCTCGGTGATCTGCATCTCATAGGCGATCACCTTGTTTGCCTTGCCCTCGGCCATCAGGCAGAGCACGCGGTGCTGCTGCGGCGTCAAGCGTGCAGCGCGGGCGGCGATGTCGCGGTCGTTGGCGGCGAGCGCCTGGTCGGAAGCCTCCGGCGGCAGCCAGACGACGCCGGCGAGCACCGCGCGGATCACCTCCAGGAACCGCTCCGAGGGCGCGAGCTTCGGGATGAAGCCGGCGGCACCCATCTCGATCGCCTGGCGCATCGCGGCGGGATTGGTGGTCGCGGAGACGATGACGATGGGAATCGTCGGGTGCGCCGTGCGCAAGAGGGCGAGCCCGGTCAGGCCCTGCATCCCCGGCATATCGAGGTCGAGGATCAGGAGGTCGGTTTCCGGCGCCCCCGCCAGGGCCGCCTGGGCCTCGGCGAGCGTGCCGGCGAATCCGACCGCGGCGGACTTGAATGCGCTGCGCAGCGCCGAAGCCAGCGCGTCGCGCACCATCGGATGATCGTCCGCGATGACAAAGGACAGAATGGCGCCGACCTGCGTCGGGTCCATCTCGGGCGCTCCCTCCCACTTTTCGGCGAGCTTACACGCCCGGCGCCTGCTCGGGGAATCCCTAGCGGGGCTCTGCTGCAGTGCGGCGTGAACCGGCCATTGGGCGGGTGCGACCGACCCATGGTCCTGGTAGAGTGCGGCGAACCGCCGGTTTGCCCCGGCATCTTCGAATCGAAATGCGGCCGAGCATGCGTCCCAACGAAAGCGATCCGCCCCACCCGGACGATCGCGATCCGAATCTGGACCCGAGCCCGATAGAGCCGGACGAGTTGCGGTTGGCGGCGGAGCTGTCCCGTTCCTTCGCCGCGTCGGACAACGTCGATGCCACGGTGCGCCAGGCTCTCGCCAACGTGATGCAGCTGCTCCGGGTCGAGGCGGGGAGCCTGTTCCTGATCGACGAGCAGAAGGGCGACCTGGTCTGCCGCGCGAGCCTTGGCCCCAACAGCATCGAAGGCCTCCGGGTCCCGGCGGGCAGCGGCATCGTCGGCCGCTCGGTCGCCGAGGACCGGATCGAGGCGGTGGAGGACGTCTCCCGCGACACCGGCTTCTTCAAGAGCGCCGACGCCGTCTCCGGCTTCGTCACCCGCTCGATCCTCTGCGCGCCGATGCGGGTGGGGAAGAAGCCGATCGGCGCGGTCGAGGTCCTGAACAAGCAGAACGGCCATCCGTTCGACCTCCGCGACCGCGACATGCTCCAGGTGATGGGCAATGCGGCGGCGCTCGCCATCGCCAATGCCCGCCTCGCCGACCAGCTGTTGGAGCAGGAACGCATCAAGCGCGAGCTCGAGCTTGCGTCGGAGATCCAGCGCAGCCTGCTGCCGCCGGCCGATCCCGACCTGCCGATCCAGGGCATCAACCGCCCGATCCGCGAGGTCTCCGGCGACTTCTACGACTTCTTCACCCTGCCGGACGGCGTCATCGCCTTCTGCCTCGGCGACGTCTCGGGGAAAGGGATGAACGCGGCGCTGCTGATGGCGAAGACCGCGAGCCTGTTCCGCTGCCTCGGCAAGACCATCCGCGCGCCGGCGCGGCTGCTCTCGATCCTCAACCGCGAGATCTGCGAGACCACCAGCCGCGGCATGTTCGTGACCATGCTGGCCGGTCTCTACGACCCGGCGAGCGGGTTGCTCCGCTTCGCCAATGCGGGCCACCTGCCGCCGATCGTGCGCCGGGTGCACCAGGGCTTCCGCAGCTTCGAGGCCTCGGCGCCGCCGCTCGGCATCCTGAAGGAGGCGGTCTTCCCTGAGGAGACGGTTCGGCTCGAAAACGAGATGTTCCTGGTCTTCTCCGACGGCGTCACCGAATTCCGCTACGGTGACAAGGAGGAGCTCGGGCCAGAGGGCATCGACATGCTGCTGAACTTGACCGAGGGCCAGCCGCTGGCCGAACGCCTGGAAGGGGTCCTCGCGGAGCTCGACCGCGGCGGCTGGCGGGCGCGGGACGACCTCACCATCCTTGCCATCGACGATTCGCTCGCCAGCCAGATCTGGCGCCGCGTGCCCTCGATCGCCAGCCCGGAGAGCCGCTCCGATTTCATGTTCGGATTCACCATCCCGGCCGAGGCGGATCGCCTGAAGCTGATGCGGCCGGCCTTGGCGGCCGCGGGCAAGGCGGCGGGATTTTCGGATCTGGAGATCGCCGATCTGGAGCTGGCGGCGACCGAGGCCGCCGAGAACATCATTCTGCATGCCTATGGCGAGGGCCAGCGCGGCGATATCACGCTGGCCGTGCACCGCCTGGAAGACGGGTTGATGTTGAGAATCAGGGATTTCGCCCCGAAGGTCGATCAGGCTAAGATACGGCCACGGCCTCTGGATGAGGTCCGGCCGGGGGGCCTTGGAACGCATTTCATTCGCGCCGTCATGGACGACGCGACCTTCATCCCCCTGCCCGACGGCGAAGGGAATCTGTTGGAATTGGTCAAGCGCCGGAAGAAGGACTGAGATGGCCGTCGCCGGAATCACCGAGACCGAAGGACGCCTGGTGCTGGCGCTGGAAGGCGAAATCGACCTGGAGCAGGCCGGGGCGGTGCGGCGCGCGCTGCTGGACACCCTGAAGAAGGGCCGGCACATCCTGGTCGATCTTTCACGGGTGACCTATATCGACTCCTCCGGGATCGCCAGCCTGGTCGAAGGGCTGCAGGTCGCGCGCAAGCAGAAGATCGATCTCGGCCTGGTCGCCGTCAGCCAGCGGGTGCGCCGCGTGCTCGAGCTGGCGCGGCTCGACAAGGTGTTTCCGATCCATGCGGACCTCGCCTCGGCGACCGCGGCGGGATCACCGAGCACCGCCGACGGCAGCTGACATCGAAATGTCATGAGCGCAGCGACCCGGGGCTTCGAAGCGATCGGCCGGCGATCGGCCGGCTTCTTCGACCAGGTCGGCTACGGCGCCGCCCTGTTCGTGGAGGCGATCTATTGGTTGCTGACCGGCTGGCGCCGCCGCCAGCCCGTCCGGATCCACGCGATCTTTCACGAGATGGAGCAGATCGGCGTCGCCGCCCTGCCGATCGCGACTCTGCTCTCCGCCACCATTGGCCTCATGCTGGCGATCCAGTCGCTCTATTCCCTCGGCATCTTCGGCGCCGAGGCCTATGCCTATATCGGCATTGCGCTCTCGGTGGTGCGCGAGTTCTCGCCGCTGATCATGGCGATCCTGGTCGCCGGCCGCTCCGGCTCGGCGATCGCCGCGCGCCTCGCCACCATGACCATCAACCAGGAGGTCGATGCGCTCCAGGTGATGGGCATCAACCCGGTGCGCTACCTGGTTTCGCCGGTCGTCCTGGCGTTGGCGATCATGCTGCCCTGCCTCGCGATGTGGGCGAACCTGGTCTCGGAGTTCTGCGCCGGCTTCTACGTCTCGGCGGCACTCAACTCCTCGTTCGGCGCCTTCGTCCATGATTCGCTGCAGGTGCTGCGGGTCGGCGACGTGTGGCACGGCATCGGCAAGGCGGGCCTGTTCGGCGTGCTGATCGCGCTGGTCGCCGTGGTGAACGGCTCCAGCGTCTCCGGTGGCGCGGAAGGTGTCGGGCGCGTCACCACCTGGTCGGTCGTGCAGTCGATCTGCCTCATCGTCGTGACCGACATGATCTTCGCCTATCTGACGACGCGGTGACGTGATGCAGCCGCCGTCCTCACCCTCGACGCTGCGCTCATCCGGCCCTGCCGACGGCGACGCCCTGCGCCATATCGTGGCGCTGCGCGCGGAATCCGCGGCGCAGCGTCCGACCGAAGCGGAGCTCCAGGAGCGGCCGAAGGTGGTGGAGGTCGATCACCTCGACTTCCGCTTCGGCCCGCGCCAGGTGCTGTTCGATATCAACCTCGACGTCCGCGCCGGCGAGATCATGGTGATCATGGGCGGTTCCGGCTCCGGCAAGACCACTTTGCTCCGCCATCTCGTTGGGCTCATGCCGCCGCAGCCGGGCAAGGTGAAGCTGCTGGGGAAGGACCTGGGCTCGCTGAAGCCGGCGCAGCTCCTCGACCTGAAGCGCCGGATCGGCGTCGCCTTCCAGTTCGGTGCGCTGTTCAGCTCGATGACGGTCGCCGAGAACGTGAAGCTCCCGTTGCGCGAGCTGACCGATCTCGAAGAGAAGACCATGGACATCATGGCGAACCTGAAGCTGGAGGTCGTCAACCTCTCCGGCTTCGGCGACCTGATGCCTTCGGCGCTCTCCGGCGGCATGGTGAAGCGCGCGTCGATCGCCCGGGCGATCGTCATGGACCCGAAGCTGCTGTTCCTGGACGAGCCCTCTTCCGGCCTCGATCCGGTGGTCTCTTCGGCGCTGGACGATCTCATCCTGAAGCTGCGCGAGGCGATGGACATCTCCGTCGTGGTGGTGACCCACGACATCGAAAGCGCCTTCAAGATCGCGGACCGGATCACCGTGCTCGACCAGGGCCACATCCTGGCGGTCGAGCGGGTCGAGGAGATCCACAATACGACCAATGAGCGCGTGCAGAACCTGCTGCACCGCCGCTCGGTGGAGCCGGAGGTCGACCCGGCGGAATACCTGCGGCGCCTGACCGGCGACTCCTGACCGGCGACTGGCGGCCCGGGGCGCGGATAGAGTTCGAGGGGGATCGAGGCTTCATGCGGAACTATTCCATCAGCTACGTCACGGTCGGCGTCTTCGTCACCGCCATGGTGGTGGCGCTGGTCGTCACCGTGGCACTGATCGCCGGCCGCACCGGCCCGCGCGATACCTATCGCGTCCTCTTCGACAACGTCACCGACATCAAGTACGGGACCGTGATCCGCTACGAAGGTTTTGCAATCGGCAACGTCGATGCGATCAATCCGATCTACCAGGACGGCCGCTACCGGTTCGGCGTCGAGGTCAGCGTGCGCCAGGGCTGGAAGTTCCCGGTCGACTCCCGGGCCAGCATCCGCGCCTCGAGCTTCCTCGCGGCGAAGACCATTGACGTCACCGCGGGCAAGTCCACCGAATTGATCCCGGTCGGCGGCGACATCCAGGGTACCGGCCCCGGCGACGTGTTCGCGTTGATGTCGGGGCTCGCGGGTCGGGTGGGCGCGCTGCTCGATTCCGGCGTAGGGCCGCTGATCGATCAGTTGAAGAGCTCGATCAAGCAGCTGACCGACACCGCCAACGCCCAGATCGGCGGCGTCGGCGGCGACGTGCGCGGTCTGGTCGCCAACGCCAACACCCATCTCGACGAGATCTCCGGCCAGGTGAAGACCCTGACCACCGGCCTCGACGACAACATCAAGCAGCTCCGGAAAGTGCTCTCCGACGGCAATGTCAAGGCGGTGGACCAGATCCTCGCCAACCTCGATACCGCCAGCAAGAGCGCCGACCAGACCCTGGCGCAATTGAACGCGCTCTCGATCGAGGTCAACGGCGTGGCGGTGTCGATCCACAACATGGTGGAGCGGAACGGCAAGAACGTCGACAAATCCACTGCCGACCTCGAATATATCCTGCGCACCGTCTCGCAGAACATCGACGCCATCACCAACAACCTCGAAGGGACCAGCCGCAACATGAACGAGTTCAGCCGCCTCATCCGGCAGAACCCCGGCCTGTTGCTGGGCGGCGGCAGCCCCGCCGCCGACAAGGGCCTGACGCCCGTGCCGGGAGGCCAGTGATGGTCCCTCGTATGATCCGCCGGCTGCCCCTCATCGCGATCCTGGCGCTGGTGACGTCCTGTTCCGCGCCGCCGGTGCCGAAAGAGCAGTACTTCCGGCTTCAGGCCGTGCCGGCCACCGAGAAGATCGGACATCCCCTGACCGGCGTCCTCGAGGCCTCGCCGCTCGGTGCCGACGGCGTCGCGGGCGAGCGGCCGCTGCTCTACACCGCGAACGGCGGCGTGAAGCTCGAGCAGCGCAACTACGCCTATTGGACCGATCTCCCGACCGCGATGGTGCGCGACCAGATCATCGCCTATCTGCGCGCGGCGGGTGCGGCGGAGCAGGTGGTGCCGAGCGAGCTCCGCCTCGGCGGCGCCTACCGCATCCAGGGCACCATCAAGCGCCTGGAGCAATCCGCCGGTGAGAAGCACGACACCGGCATCGTCGAGCTCGAGCTCTCGGTGATCGACGAGAACGACGACCACCTGGTGCTGAGCAAGGTCTATCACTCCGAGCAGCCGGCGGCCGACCACAGCATCGATGCCGCCGTCGCCGCGATGAATGCCGGCCTCGGGGACGTGCTGAAGCGATTCGTGTCGGATCTCGACGCGCGCTGAGCGCTATCGCTTCCGCAGCAGGAACATGCCCTGCTCGCCGAAGATGTTGGCGAGGCGGTGGGCCTTCAGGTTGTTCTTGCGGCCGCGCTCGTCGATCGAGAGCGAGCGCTCGATCTCGATCCCGAGCTCGCGGCAGAGATCGACGAAGTCGAGGATGGTGCAGAAGTGGATGTTCGGCGTGTCGTACCAGCGCGCCGGAATGGCCTCGGTCTCCGGCATGCGGCCGGTCCAGACCAGGTTCCAGCGTACCTTCCAATGGCCGAAATTGGGGAAGGAGACGATCGCCTTGCGGCCGATCCGCACCAGGTTCTCGACGACGCGGCGGGGATCTCGGGTCGCCTGCAGGGTCTGCGACAGGATCACGTAATCGAACGCATCGTTGGGGTACTGGTTGAGGTCGGTGTCGGCGTCGCCCTGGACCACGCTCAGGCCCTGCGCCACGCAGGCGTTGACGCCGGCCTGGGAGAGCTCGACGCCGCGGCCGTCGACCCGCTTGAAGTGGCCGAGATAGTCGAGCAGCGCGCCGTCGCCGCAGCCGACGTCGAGCACGCGGCTGTTCGGCTCCACCATGTCGGCGATGAGCTGCAGATCGACGCGGATCCGCGCCTCGGGCGCGCGCTTCGCCTTCTGGAGAGCGGGATTGAGCGGCGTGTCGGCGACGGTCACCGGATCCCTCTATGCTCGGCGCAGCCTTCGAGGAAGCCGCGCATCACGTCGAAGAACTCCGGCTCCTCCAGCAGGAAGGCGTCGTGGCCCTTGTCGCTCTCGATCTCGACGAAGCTCACGTTGGCGGCGCAGGCGTTCAAGGCGTGCACGACCTCGCGGCTCTCCGAGGTCGGGAACAGCCAGTCGCTGGTGAAGGAGACCAGGCAGAACCGGGTCCTGGTGCCCTTGAAGGCGTTCGACAGCAGCCCGCCATGCTCCGCGGCAAGGTCGAAATAGTCCATCGCCCGGGTGATGTAGAGATAGGAATTGGCGTCGAACCGGTCGACGAAGATCGAGCCCTGGTGGCGGAGATAGCTCTCCACCTGGAAATCGGCGTCGAAGCCGAAGGTGACCTTGGTCCGGTCCTGCAGGTTGCGGCCGAACTTCCGGTGCAGCGCCGCCTCCGAGAGATAGGTGATATGCGCGGCCATGCGTGCTACCGCGAGGCCGCGGCTGGGATTGACCCCGTGCAGCGCATAGTCGCCGCCGCGCCATTCGGGATCGGCGACGATCGCCTGGCGCCCGACCTCGTGGAAGGCGATGTTCTGCGCCGAATGCCGCGCCGCACAGGCGATCGGCAGCGCTGCGAATACCCGCTCGCCGTACTTCGCCGCCCATTCCAGCACCTGCATACCGCCCATCGAGCCGCCCACCACGGCGAAGAGCTGGTCGATGCCGAGATAGTCGATGAGGCGCACCTGCGCCCGCACCATGTCGCCGATGGTGATGACCGGAAAGCCGAGGCCATAGGGCTGGCCGCTCACGGGGTTGATGTCGCTCGGCCCGGTCGTGCCCATGCAGCCGCCGAGCACGTTGCTGCAGATTACGAAGTAACGATCGGTGTCGATCGGCTTGCCGGGGCCGACCATGCTCTCCCACCAGCCGGGGCGGGCGGTGACGGGATGGGTGTCGGCCACGAACTGGTCGCCGGTCAGCGCATGGCAGATCAGGATCGCGTTCGACTTCTCGGCGTTGAGCGCACCATAGGTCTGGTAGGCGAGCGAGAAGGGGCCGAGCTGCGTGCCGGAATCCAGCGCCAGCGGCCCAAGAGGCGAACCGGGGTCGGCGGTGAAATGCAGCTGCTCGCCCGGAAGGTTCGGACGGGTGCGCCCGATTTGATGGTTGAGTGGCTGGGTCGGCAGGCTCGACATGGCTCGGCGCGGCGCCTTCGGGTCTAAGTCCCTGGGGAATCGGCTGAATGAAGCGGGGGGCCTCGCTCATGTCAATGTTTTCTTTGCTTTTCCGGCGCTTGGCCGCTATCTGTGGGGCCTCTCGCGCGCCGTTGGACGCTGGACCAAAGC
>DATKNM010000313.1:0-2865 GCA_035541335.1 Binatia bacterium | reverse complement strand
GGCTTCATCAGGAAATGCGCTTCCTCGCCGGCGTCGACGCGCTTCCGGAAGGCGTCCTCGGCGTAGCCGGAGATGAAGATGACGCGGATGTCGGGGCGGCGGCCGCGGAGCTCCTTGATGAGCGTGGGTCCGTCCATCCTGGGCATGACGACGTCGCTGATCACGAGGTCGATCTCGTTCATGTGCTCGCTGACGATCTCCAGCGCCGCCTCGCCGCTCCGCGCCTCCAAGACCTTGTAGCCCTTGTTGCGGAGTGCGCGGGCGCTGAAGAGACGGACGGCGTCCTCGTCCTCGACCAGGAGGACGGTGCCGATGCCGGTCAAGTCGCGGCGCTCGTCGTCGACACCGGCCAGGCGCTGCGTCGCCTCGCCCGGCTGGGTGATGTATTCCGGCAGATAGATGCGGAAGGTGGCGCCGCGGCCGAGCTCGCTCTCGACGAACACGAAGCCGTCGGTCTGGCGCACGATGCCGTAGACGGTGGAGAGCCCGAGGCCGGTGCCGGAACCGACCTCCTTCGTCGAGAAGAAAGGCTCGAAGATGCGGTCCAAGATGTCCTTCGGGATGCCGGTGCCGGTGTCGGCGATCTCCAGCATCACGTAGGAGCCGGGCGGCATCACGTCGGCGCCGCGCTGCATCGGCTCGGCGGTGCGGACGTTGCCGGTGCGGATCGCGAGCTTGCCGCCGTTCGGCATGGCGTCGCGGGCATTGACCGCGAGGTTGATGATGACCTGCTCCAATTGGCCGGCATCGGCGCGGATCGGCTTCAGGTCGCGGCCATGCACCATCTCGAGCTCGATGTTCTCGCCGATCAGGCGGCGCAGCAGGTGCGAGAGCTCGGAGAGGACGTCCGTGACGTCGAGCACCCGCGGCTGCAAAGTCTGCTGACGCGAGAAGGCCAAGAGCTGCCGCACCAGGTTGGCGGCGCGGTTGGCGTTCTGCTTGATCTGCATGATGTCGGCGAAGGACTGGTCGCCGGCGCGGTGCCGCAGCAAGAGCAGGTCGCAGAAGCCGATCATCGCCGTCAGCAGATTGTTGAAGTCATGGGCGATGCCGCCGGCGAGCAAGCCCACCGCCTGCATCTTCTGCGACTGGGCGAACTGCTCCTGCAGGCGCCGCTGCTCGGTCGAATCGACGAAATGCGCGATGCAGCCCGGCGAGCCCGCACTGTCCTCGCGCCGGGACGCGAAGATGGTGACGAATCGCGGCCGCTCGCCCGCGACCCTGACCGTCAGCGGCGGCGCCTTGCCGTGGCGGATCACCTCGGTGAAGTGCCGCGCATAGGCCGAGCGGTCGTCGGGATAGATCAGCTCCATCAGCGACTTCTTGCGCCAGTCGGCGCCGGCGAGGAGCTGCACCAGGGCCTCGTTGGCCTGCTCGACGCGGCCGGTGGAGTCGATCAAGGCGATGCCGGTCGGCGCCTCCTCGAAGAAGCGCTTGAAGTACTGCTCCGAGGCCCTGACCGCCTGCTCCAGCGCACGCTCGCGGGTGAGATCGTGGACCGCGGAGCGGGTGCGGAGCTTCGGCCGCTCGCCCTCGCCCGCCGGCTGGGCCACGGTCTCGAAGCGGATGAAGGCCTGGAACGCGCGACCGTTGGGACCGCGGAGCGCCACCTCGCCGCCGCGCGCCGCAGGATCCGCGAACGGGCTGAAGGCCGGCGCGGTCTGCGCGACCCGGTCGGCGAGGATGTCGTGCAGCTTCTGCGCATACTTGCCGCCAGGCTCGACGGTGAGGCCGAGCCAGCCGGCGAGGGTCGAGTTCACGAACAGGAACTCGCCGTTCTCGTCCACCGAGTAGAAGCCGATCGGCGCGTGCTCGATCAGGTCGGCGAACTTCTCGTGGTCGCTGCGGATGTATTCCTCGATCTGGCGCTGGGTGGTGACGATGTCGCAGCTCCAGAGCACGTGGTTGTCACCGCCCTTCAGGCGCTGCGCCTGCACGTCGAACCAGTCGGGCTCGCCGTCGCGGAACTTCACCTGCAGCTCGGCACGGGCCCGGGCGCCCTCGGCGACGGCCTTCGGCAGCTGGCGCAGCAGCTCGGCCGAGGTCGAGCCCGCCTCGACCAGCTCCTCCAGCATCTGCGGCAGGGGAATCTGATAGCGGGCAAAGATCCGGCGATAGGCGGCATTGGCGAAGACAACGTTGCCCTTCGCGCCGACCAGCTGCCGCGCCTGGCCCGAGGTGTCGAAGCTCTGCATCAGGAGGTCGCGGCGGCGGCCGGCGCGGTGCAGCGCCCAGGCTGTGGCGATCCCGGCTGCCAGCAGCAGTGCCGCCGAGGCGACGGTGACCCAGGAATTGTGGGCGAGCCATCCGGCATCCTGCGCCAGCGCGATCCCGGGAGAGCATGCCGCCAGGCCGAGCCCGGCGGCGAGGCGCGTGATCCAACGTGGAATCCCCATGATGCTTCGAACCGGCTCCCCACCTCGCGAGGTCTTTTCAGGTCTTCTCGGCGAATCCGCCGGCCTCGCCCCCAGTTTAGACGAGTTTTCGGAGCACACCGAATCGCCTTTCCGAACCGGGAATGCGGACACAGCCGGCCCCGGACCGTCCGGAGGGCCCCCGCAAGGGGAACTTCCCGGATGCGGGTTGCTTGTTCCTGCAGTGTGAAAACGATTGTGTGAGGAGGCCCTGGGTATGGGACGCGGCATTCTGCTCTGGCTTTTGGGTGTACCGATTCCGGTCATCATCCTGCTCGCGCTGTTCTGGCGCTAACCACGGGCGCTAACGCCCGGCGCCTATCGCAACATCATATAGAGAGGCCGCCATGGCAGCCGACATCACTGGAACTCCGCCGGCATTTCCGGGCGCGGAACCGCGCTATCTCGAAGCCGGAGTCGAATCGCGATTCTCCGGCGTCTCCTGGGGCGC
>DATKNM010000312.1:0-9048 GCA_035541335.1 Binatia bacterium | reverse complement strand
GACTTCTCGGCCTTCGCCAGGGTCTCGAACCAGTCGGCGATCTCCTCGAAGCCCTCTTCGCGGGCGGTGCGGGCCATCCCCGGATACATATCGGTGTATTCGTGGGTCTCGCCGGCGATCGCCGCCTTCAGGTTCGGCGCGGTGCCGCCGATCGGGAGGCCGGTCGCCGGATCGCCGACCACCTCGAGGAACTCGAGATGGCCGTGGGCATGACCGGTCTCGCCTTCCGCGGTCGAGCGGAACACGGCGGCAACGTCGTTGTAACCTTCGACATCGGCCTTTTGGGCGAAATAGAGATAGCGGCGGTTGGCCTGGCTCTCGCCGGCGAACGCGGCCTTCAGGTTCGATTCGGTCTTGGAGTTCTTCAACTGGGCCATTTGCGTGCTCCCTTTGGCAGTGGCGAAGTCTTCTTGGCAGGTGTGGCGGGAATCATATGACAGCCGTTCCCGGCCCTGTCAACGGATTAGAATTATTCTAGATAGCGCTGTCTTGCGCCTGAAACAAAGCCGGAAATTCTTGAGCGAGAACTAGCGGTCGTGGGCGACGCGGACGATCACCTCGACCCGCGCGATGCGGGTCCCGGCCGGCGGCTCGGGCAGCTTCGCCAAGGCGACGGAATCCCCGGGAATGTCCTCGAGATGCCCGTCCGCCTCGATGAAGAAATGGTGGTGATCGGAGGTGTTGGTGTCGAAGTAGGAGCGCCCCGGCTGCACCACCACCTCGCGCAGCAGGCCGGCCGCGGTGAACTGGTGGAGCGTGTTGTAGACGGTGGCGAGCGAGACCCTGACGCGGCAGGCCTCGGCCTCCTGGTGCAGCTGCTCCGCCGTCACATGCCGGTCACCGCGCTCGAACAGGAGCTTCGCCAGGGACATGCGCTGCCGGGTCGGCCGGAGGCCGGCGGCGCGCAGCTTCTGCACCATGGGGGTGAAGGACCGGAGATCGCTCATGGCCGGAAATATCGCATATCCGCCTAGGCCTTGGAACCCGATTTTATAGTCATTCGCAAGTGCAGCGAGGCGCTACTTGGTCATGTTGGCGAGGCGCGCCTTGGCGGCGGCATGCTCCAGGAGGTGGAAGGCCTGGGCGTTGGTCGCGTTCTGGAGATCGCTGCGCGCGGTCGCGGTGTCGCCGCCGAGGAAGGCCCATTCGCCGGCATAGAACCGGGCCATGCAGATCCGCTCCGCCTGGGCCCGGGGATCGCTGGTCTTCGCCATGACGAGCAGCTTGTCGGCTGAAAGCTTGCCCATGAGATGGTCGTAGATCGGCGCCGGCCAATCCTTGTCGCCGAGCGCGGCCCGACCGGACTCGAGCGCGGCGGCCGCACCCGCGGCGTCGCCCTTTGCCCTCAGCGCCAGCGCCCTCCAGAGACCGGCGGCGGGATCTCCCGCCGCATTGGCGACGGCAGACGCCTCGGTCGCCGCGAGATCGAAACTGCCGCCGTAATAGTCGACGGCGGCGGTCGCCAGCGACGAGAAGGTGCCGTCAACCTTGCGCCCGCGCTCGATCGCGGTCTTCGCCGCGGCGACGTCGCCCAAGGCGAGCTCGTATTCGCCGACCTTCTCATAGTAGTGCACGTCGTCCTTGGTGAGCAGCGCGCGCTTCGCCTCGTCCCGCGCCTTGGCGAAGTCGCCGAACCCGGCCGCAGCAACGCCGCGCTCGAATACATAGTCGGGATTCTTGTTGTCTAGCGTCGCGGCCTTGTCGAAGGCGGCGCGCGCCTCCGGGAAGCGCTTCTGCTCCAGACGTACCAGGCCGATCCTGTAGTAGATCGTCGCATCGAGCGGCGAGAGCGCCGCGGCCTGCTCGTATTTCCGGATCGAGTCGTCATATCGATGCGCGACGTCGAGCGCCGCCGCCTGGTTCAAGAGCGCGTCGCGATGCGCGGCATCGTCGAGGCCGGATTTGTTGGCGAGCCGCTCGCAGGCCGCGACGCGATCGTTGGGGGTGGCGCTGGAAGTGAGCTTGCAGACCTCCTCGTCGGGACCGGCCGGCGCCGCGGATTGCAGGCTGCTCTTGCTTGGCGCCGGCGGCGCCACGGCCACGGGCTTGTCGCTGACCAGGCTGCCGGCGAGATAGCCGGTGCGGCCGTCGGCGAGCGTCACGCGCCACCACGCGCCGTCCGCGGTCTTGCCAGTGGCGGCGAGCTCCGTGTTGGTCGCGACCTTGGCCAGCACCGCAGCGTTCTTGTCCGGCGACGAACGCACGCGGGCGCTGCTCTTCGCGTAGACCTTCGCGTCCACGCCCGCGAAGTCCGGCATGGGCGCCGGTGTCGTGACGGCGACGGGCTGCACCGGTGGGTTCGGCTGCACCGGCGGAGTGGGCGACGCCGGCTGGGCTGGCTGCTGCACGACAGGCGTTGGGGCTGGGGCCGGTGTCGGCGTCAGTTGGGTGATGCGGAGCTTGGCCAGATCGACGAACTCGCCGTTGGGATATTTGTTCAGGTAGGCCTTGTAGTCGGCCGGGTCCTTGCTGTTCTTGACCTCGTTCCAGAAGTCGAGCTCGACCAGGCGCGAATCGGGCGCGTTCGCCGGAGTCGGCGTAGTCTCGGTGGGCGCCGTCGGCGCGGTCACCGCCGCGTCGCCGCCATATTGCTTCACCCGGATCTTCGCGAGGTCGGCGAAGCTGCCGTTCGGGAACTTGTCGAGATAGGCCTGGTAGTCGGCCGCCGTCTTGCTGTCCTTGACCTGGTTCCAGAACTGGAGATCGGCGTTGGCATCGTCCGGCGCAGGAGCGGATTGCGCCAGCTCGACCGGGACGGTGGGATCGGCATGGCCCGGGGCGGCCATGGCGCCAAGGGCGGCGGCCAGGACGAGCATGAGGAAGGGCCGTGTGATGGTCTTCATGGCGTCGCGTCTCGTCTCCGGTTGCAGGCGAGAGCCGCGAAGCCCTCGCCTCATTCGCGCGCCATCTTGGCGAGCAGGGCCTTGGCGGCGGCGTAGGCAAGGAGATCCGGCGCCTTCGCCTCCGCCGCCTGGTCCAGCAGCTTCTCCGCGCCGGCGCGATCGCCTGCAGTATAGGCCGCTTCGCCGAGGAAGAAATCCGCTTCGCAGATCTGCCGGAGCTGCGTGGCGGGATCGCCGGTCTTCGCCGCCACCATGAGCCGGTCCGGGGTGCGCTTGCCCTGCATCCACTCGATGACCGGCACCGGCCAGTCGCGGTTGCCGATGAAATCGATGCTGGACTGGAGCAGATCGACCGCCTCGCCGTCGCGCCCCTCGGCCCGCATGACGATGGCCTGCCAGATCCAGCTGCGGGCGTCCTCCGAATTGTCCTCGGCCACGCGCTGCGCCATCGCCTCCGCGTCCGGCAGGCGTCCCGCGAGGTAATAGGCGGTGGTCGCCGTCGCCGACCAGAAGGTGGGCTCGATCTGCTGCACCGCATCGGCATTTTTTGCCGCCCCGGCGGCGTCGCCGGTCTCCAGCCGGGCCAGGATCCGCAGGCCATGGGCTTCGATCGCGTTCGGGTCGAGCTCCACGGCGTGATCGAAATCGGCCAGCGCCGGGTCGAGGTCGCCCATGGCCAGCGCCGCCCGGCCGCGCTTCAGCACCGCTTGCGCATCCTTGGGGTCGCGGGTCGCCGCCTGGTCGAAGGCGGCGCGGGCGCCCTTGAAGTCGCCCTGATCGAACAAAGCGGCCCCGAGGTCGAAATACTGCTTGGCGACCGGATCCTGCGCCGGCTGATCGCCGGTCGAGGCCGACTGAGAGCCGCCGGCGTCGGCGACCTGCGGCGCGGGCGCATCCGGCCGCTCATCCATGTCCGCGCTCAGCACATAGGCGATGCGGCCGTTGGGCAGGCTGAGCTGCCACCACTTGCCGTCCGGCGAGCGCCCCGCCGCGCGGATCGCGAGGCCGCCCAAGGCATCGCTCAGCACCGGCGAGGTTTCATCCGGCGCCGTGTAGAGCGGCGTCTTCGCCTTGGTGTAGAGCAGCTGGTCGGAGGCGGTGAAAACGATGGGCGCCGCCGGCGCGCCTTCCGCCGGCGCCGCCGGCACGGCGCGATCGGACCCCGTGTCGGGCTCCGGCGCCTGCGTCCCGCTGCTCGTCCCGGCGCCCATTGCCTTCAACCGATTGGCCGCGAGCTTGGCGTAGACTCCGTTCGGAAACTGGTCGAGATAGCTCTGGTAGTCGGCGGGATCCTTGCTGTCCTTGATCCCCTCCCAGTAGTTGTTGTCGAGCACCTTGGGGTCGATGCTCGCAATCTGCGCCGGCGCCGATGCGCCCGGCGGGTTGCCGGGATCGCCTGGCATCGGCAGGCCCTGCTGCCCGGTCGGCGGGATGAAGTAATAGGGATCGGTGAGCGACCAGGAATCCCAGGGCACCTGCTTCTGGTTGGTGGCCTTGATCACGCTCTTGCGCACGTCGCGGAACACCTCCGCGAGATCCTGCCCCGGCTTCAGGATCGCCTTGGCCAGCGCTTCCGAATAGGGGCTGTCGGCGCCGTTGCCGTCCTCCGCCACCTCGCCCGGCGAGGTCGAATAGCTGATGAAGCTGCCGATCGGCTTGGTCTTGATCTCGGCGAGGCCCCGCGAAACGCCACGACCGGAGGTCGAGAGCGGATTGTTGCGGCAGGCGTCGAGGATGACGATGTTGACGGCGCTCTGGGCGAAATCCATCTGCTTCAGCACCAGATCGACCGGCACCGCCTCGACGTCGACGTCGGATTCCTTCCGCAGCGTCGCATGCACCGGGATGAGATAATTCTCCCCGCCGTACTGGAGGCCGTGGCCGGCATAGAAGAAGAGGCCGGTGGCGCCGGCGCCCGCGGTGCTGAGCTTGTCGCCGAAATCGACGATCGCCCGCTTCATCGCCTGCTGGTCGGCGTCCTCGACCTCGATCACGGTGAAGCCGACCTGCTTCAAGGTCGAGGCGATCAACTTCGCGTCATTGACCGGATTGGGGAGCGTGCCGAGATCGCCATAGCTGGAATTGCCGATCACCAACGCCACCCGCGGCTCGGCATCCGCAGGTGCGGCAGCGAACGCCGCCACGGCGCAGAGCCAGGCGACGGCACCCCACCGCGCGAAGCTGATGCCGATGCGGATCGACGAAAGCATTTTCTGGATCGCGCTCAGCGTTTCACATAGTTCGCGGACACGACGCCGACCATCATGTTCGGCAGCTGCACCTGCAGCCAGTTGCCGGCGGTGCCGCGCGCCATCAATTGGGTGTCCGCCGTGGTGCGGGCTATGGGCTGGCCGTTGGGCGCGTTCAGGATGATGGCGCCGGCGCGCAGAACCACGGGCCTGTTGATCTCCTGGAAGGTGATCTGTTGCGGCGCCGGCATCGACTGCTGTTGCGATCCGCCGTTGCCCAACAGCCCGGCCAGCGCGCTTGCCGCCTGGCCGAGGCTGCCGCTCTGCACCGCGCTGGCGAGCTGCCCCGCGGCCTGCGCATTGGCCGCCGGCTGGTTGGTGGCGACCGGCGCCGGCTGCTCCATCGCCGCCGCGCCGCCGTTGATCATCTGGATCGAGTTCGGATTGGCCGCGGCGCCGCCCCCGGACCCACCTTGGGCAGCAAAGCCATCGACGGCCGGTTGGTTCGCGGCGACCTGCGCCGGCTGTTCCGAAACCACGCTGGCATGCATATAGGCGGTCTGGCCGTCGAAATTCACCCGCCACCACTTGCCGTCATCCGAATGGCCGGTCGCCTCGATCTCCGTGTTCGGCTGCAGCTTCGCGAGCTGCTGGCTGTGGCCGTCGGGCGCCGCCCGCACCTGGCCGCCGCCCTTGGCATAGAGCTTCTGGCCCGGCGTCGCGATGAAGGTCACCGCCGCCGGCTGCGCGGGCTGCGGCGGCTGCACCGTGCGGCCGTCGTTGGCGGCCGGGGAGGCATTGGCATTCGGCGTCACACTGGCGACCTGGGTATCCTGCTTCAGCTTGTTGATCCGGATCTTCGCGAGGTCGTTGTAGAAGCCGTTGGGGAACTTGTTGAGATAGGCTTCGAACTCGGCCGGATCGTTGCTGTCCTTGATCGAATCCCAATAGGTCTGCTCGAGCACGCTGGCGCCGACCGTCGCGGTGGCGGCAGGCGCTGCCGGCTGCTGGGCCGCAGGCTGCGTCACCGATGCCGTCTGCTGTGCCGGCGTGAAGTAGAAGCGCCCCGTGAGCGACGAAGAATCCCACGGCGTCTGCGCATTGCCGGTGGCCGCGAGCACCTTGGTGCGGACCTCCTGGAACACGTCGCCGATGCTCAAGCCCGGCTCGGTGATGGTCGAGGCCAAGGCCATCGTATAGGGGCTGTTGGCGCCGTCGCCGTCGGCGGCGGTCGATCCAGGCGCGGTCGAATAGGCGATGAAGCTGCCGCGCGGTGACGACTTGATCTCGGCAAGGCCGCGCGTGATCCCGCGGGCGCCGTCGCTCAAGGGGTTGTTGCGGCAGGCATCGAGGATGACGATGTTGACCGCGCTGCCGGCAAAATCCATCTGCTTCATCACGCTGGTCGCGGAGACCGCGGCGAGATCGACGTCGGCCTCCTTCTTGATCTCGGCATCGACCGGGATGAGATAATTCTCGCCCGCGACCTGGAGGCCGTGGCCGGCATAGAAGAAGAGGCCGGTCGCCTGCGCTCCCGCGGCGGTGAGCTTGTCGCCGAAGGCGGCGATCGCCTTCTTCATGTCGGCCTGACTCGCATCTTCCGCCTCGATCACGTCGAAGCCGACGCCTTTCAAGGTCTTCGCCATCAGCTTCGCGTCGTTGGCGGGATTGGGCAGCGCCGGCAGATCGCCGTGATAGGCGGAGTTGCCGATCACCAACGCCACGCGCGGCTCGGCTGCGGCGGTCCCCGCCCATAGGCCGAGCGTCAGCGCAGCGGCGCCGACGAGCGCGCGCGCAAGGGATCGAGAGACGATGTGAACCATGGGTCCGCTTTCCCCGAAAGCACCAGCGGTGTTGTGGGAAATTATAGGAGAATCCACCCGCCCCTCAAGCGATTGCGCGGGTTTTCACTTACACCGGGGTGGAAGAAATTAACCTTATCCGTGTGTTAGCGGCCGGCCCACTCGGCCTGGACCTCCGGGTCCGTTTCGGCGGCAGCGCCCGGCCGGCGGGCCGCGAAGACGGCCGGCTCCAGGAGCCGGGACAGGGCCCAAACAGCGGCGCCCCGGACCAGGGGTGCCGGATCGGCCAGCAATGCCTCCGCCGCCGGGACGAGGCGGGGCGTCCCGCTGTTGCCGATGGCGATGAGGACGTTGCGCAGGAAGCGGTCGCGGCCGATGCGCTTGATCGGGGAGCCGGCGAACAGCGTCCGGAAGCCGGCATCGTCGAGCGCCGCCAGGGCGGCGAGGTCCGGGGCCGCGAGATCGGCGCGCTGCCGCAATTCCGGCAGCGAAGCCGACCGGGCGAACTTGTTCCAGGGACAGATCGCGAGGCAGTCGTCGCAGCCATAGATGCGGTTACCGATCAGCGGACGAAGCTCCCGCGGGATCGGCCCCTTATGCTCGATGGTGAGATAGGAGATGCACCGCCGCGCATCGATCCGATAGGGCGCGGGGAAAGCCTGGGTCGGGCAGGCGTCGAGGCAGCGGCGGCATTCGCCGCAATGATCGGCCTCCGCTGCATCGGCCGGGAGATCGAGCGCCAGGAACACCTCGCCGAGAAACAGCCAGGAGCCGAGGCCGCGTGAGACCAGGTTGGTGTGCTTGCCCTGCCAGCCGAGGCCGCCCGCCTGCGCCAGCGGCTTCTCCATGACGGGCGCGGTATCGACGAAGACCTTGACCTCGGTCTCGTGCGTGTCCGCGATCCAGCGCGCCAGCGCCTTCAGCCGCTTCTTGACCACGTCGTGATAGTCGCGATGCCGCGCGTAGACCGAGATGTTCGCGCGGTCGGCATTCGGTTTCGTTTCGAGGGGATCCTCATCGGGTGCATAGTTGATGCCGAGCATGACAACGCTCCGCGCCTCCGGCCAGAGCACCTGGGGATCGCCCCGCCGCTCGGCCTTGGCCGGCATCCAGTCCATCTCGCCATGCAGGCCCTGGGCGATAAACGCTCTCAGATTCTCGCGTGCTTCCGTGGCGAGCTCGGCTCTCGCGAAACCGACGGCATCGAAGCCGAGCTCGAGGGCTTTGGTGCGGATAGAGTCTTGGATCTCCCGTGTGGTGCTCATGCTCGAAGCACCGCGGCTGCATCAACCCCCGCCCCCACCCTCCCCCAGTCTTGGGGGAGGGGGAAGAAGAGGGACGCCACCCCTGCCCTCGGATGCACGCACAGGCCGACGCGGGCTGATGGATATTCGCGAAGGCCCCATCCCTCTTCCTCCCCCCAAGATTGGGGGGAGGTGAGGTAGGGGGTTGAGCCGCGGCCTGAGACTTCGCCCATCAGCACACAACAGTCATCCACGTCCGCGATAGGGTTCGACGTTCTGCGGCGGGACCCACATGCCGGCAGGGAGTTTGCCCTTCTCGAAGAAGACGTCGATCGGGATCCCGCCGCGGGGATACCAGTAGCCGCCGATGCGAATCCACTTCGGCGCCATCGCCTTGATCAGGTCCTGGGCGATGTCGAGGGTGGTCCCCTCGTGGAAGCCGCCGTGATTGCGGTAGGAGTGCAGGTAGAGCTTCAGCGACTTCGATTCGACCAGCCAGCGCTCCGGCAGGTAGTCGATCACGAAATGCGCGAAATCCGGCTGTCCCGTGACCGGGCAGAGGCAGGTGAACTCCGGCACGGTGAAGCGCGCGAGATAGTTCTCCTTGGGATGCGGATTGGGCACCCGCTCCAGCGTCTTCACATCGGGTTGCGCAGGGAGCACCGATTTCGCACCCAGCTGGGTTAGATCGGCATAGGCATTCTTCTTGGCCATCAGTCTTCTCCCGTCTCCCCGTCCGCGCGTTGCGCCCGGAACTCCGCGACGAATGCCGCCAGCCGGCCCTCCGCGATCGCGCTGCGCAGGCCCTGCATCAGCTCCTGATAGTAATGGAGGTTGTGCCAGGTGAGCAGCATCGGCCCCAGCATCTCCTTCGCCTTGATCAGGTGATGGAAGTAGCCGCGGGAATAGTGGCGGCAGGCGGGGCAGGTGCATTGGGGATCGATCGGCCCATGGTCGTCGGCATGGCGCG
>DATKNM010000311.1:0-3389 GCA_035541335.1 Binatia bacterium | reverse complement strand
GCGGCGGCTTCGCTCTGGACTTTCCGGCACTTATCCACTACTTAAGCGCCGCTTGAAAACGCATGCGGATGCGCGCGCTGCCGGGGAGAAATCCCGTCAGACCACGCTCCGGTGCCAGGTTACCTGACCTGGTCACTCCATCCGCAGAGGCATAACCGGAAAAGGACTGAACACATGGCTCTGCCATCCTTCACGATGCGCCAGCTCCTGGAAGCTGGCGTGCATTTTGGCCACCACACCCGCCGCTGGAACCCCAAGATGGCGCCGTACCTCTTCGGCGTCCGCAACGGGATCCACATCATCGACCTCGAGCAGACCGTCCCGATGCTGGACGCCGGCGTGAAGGCGGTGCGCGACGTTGCCGCCGCGGGCGGCCGTATCCTCTTCGTCGGTACCAAGCGGGCGGCCTCGGACAAGATCGCGGACGCGGCCAAGCGCTGCGGCCAGTATTACGTGAACCATCGCTGGCTCGGCGGCATGCTGTCGAACTGGAAGACCATCTCCAACTCGATCAAGCGCCTGCGCGAGATCGACGAGAAGCTCGAAGGCGAGGTGGTCGGCCTTACCAAGAAAGAGCAGCTGATGATGACCCGCGACCGCGACAAGCTGGAGCGGGCACTGGGCGGCATCAAGGACATGGGCGGCCAGCCCGACATCCTGGTCGTGATCGACACCAACAAGGAAGCGATCGCGGTGAAGGAAGCCAACAAGCTCGGCATCCCGGTCGTGGCGGTCCTGGACAGCAACTCCTCGCCGGACGGAATCACTTATCCGGTCCCGGGGAACGACGACGCCATCCGCGCCATTCAGCTCTATTGCGACCTGTTCTCCGGCGCGGTGCTGGACGGCCTGCAGCAGGAGGCGATCTCCAGCGGCCGCGACATCGGCGAGGCCGAGGAGCTTCCGGCCGAGCAGCTGCCGCCTGCCGAGGGCGAGACCCCGGCCGGCGCGACCGCCTAGCCAGACTTTTCGGGTTGGCTGAGGGCGGCGCCGGGTCCTGACGACCGGGCGCCGCCCTTCGCCGACGGCGAACAACCGATAGATTGAGAGGAGAAACCATGGCCGATATCACCGCCGCGCTGGTCAAGGAACTGCGCGAAATTTCGGGTGCGGGCATGATGGACTGCAAGAAGGCGCTGACCGAGAACAGCGGCGACCTCGATGCCTCCGTCGACTGGCTGCGCAAGAAGGGCCTCGCCGCCGCTGCGAAGAAGGCCGGCCGGGTCGCCGCCGAGGGCCTGGTCGCCGTCGTCTCCGGCGAGAAGAAGGGCGTCCTGGTCGAGGTCAATTCGGAGACCGATTTCGTCGCCCGCAACGACCAGTTCCAGGGCTTCGTCTCCGCCGTCGCCAAGCAGGCGCTGAACGCCGCCGACATCGAGGCGCTGAAGAACGCCAAGCTGCCGGAAGGCCAGACCGTGGCCGAAAAATTGACGCAATTGGTCGCGACCATCGGCGAGAACATGAACCTCCGCCGGATGGCGGCGTTGTCGGTGAAGGACGGGGTGGTGGCGACCTACATGCACAACGCCACCGTGCCGAACATGGGCAAGATCGGGGTCCTGGTGGCGTTGGAATCGACTGGAGACAAGGCCAAGCTCGCCGCCCTCGGCAAGCAGCTGGCGATGCATGTCGCCGCCGCCAATCCCCAGGCCCTGGACATCAAATCGGTCTCGGCCGCCGACCTCGATCGCGAGCGCGCGGTGCTGGCCGAGCAGGCCCGCGCCAGCGGCAAGCCCGAGGAGATCATCGCCAAGATGGTCGAGGGTCGCCTCCGCAAGTTCTACGAGGACGTGGTTCTGCTGGAGCAGCTCTATGTCATCGACGGCGAGAGTCGGGTGAAGCAGGTGGTCGAGACGGCCGCCAAGGAGCTGGGCGCCCCGGTCACCGTGACCGGTTTCGCCCGGATGGCCCTCGGCGAAGGCATCCAGAAGGAAGCGCAGGAAGCCGCCGCCTGATCGGCAGCCCCGGATAAGCGGGCCGGCCGGCCCATGTCGCGCCGGCCCGTGCTATAAAGAGTGATGGCAGACTCGGGCGCCGGCTGACCGCTTCCTGTCGGCGAGCGCCCCGCGAGAGCAGGAGACGAGGCTCGTATGGCAAGCCCAGGACAACCGGGACTTCTCTACAAGCGGGTGCTTCTCAAGATTTCCGGGGAAGCCCTGATGGGAAGCCGGGAGTTCGGCCTCGATCCCCAGACCGTGAACCGCGTCGCCGAGGAGGTGAAGCAGGCCGCCGAAATGGGGGTGGAATGCTGCCTCGTCATCGGCGGCGGCAACATCTTCCGCGGCATCGCTGGCGCCAGCCAGGGCATGCAGCGCGCTTCGGCCGATTACATGGGTATGCTGGCGACCGTCATGAACGCGCTCGCCATGCAGAACGCCCTCGAACAGATTGGCGTCAGCACCCGGGTGCAATCTGCCATCTCGATGCAATCGATCTGCGAGCCCTATATCCGCCGCCGCGCCATGCGGCATCTCGAGAAGGGCCGGGTGGTGATCTTCGCCGCCGGCACCGGCAATCCGTTCTTCACCACCGATACCGCAGCGGCCCTGCGGGCCTCCGAGATGGGCTGCGAGGCCTTGCTCAAGGGCACCAAGGTGGACGGCGTCTACAGCGCCGACCCGAAGCTCGACCCGAAGGCCGAGCGCTACCAGACACTGACCCACCACGAGGTGCTGTCCCGCGACCTCAAGGTGATGGACGCGGCGGCGATCTCGCTCGCCCGCGAGAACCGCATCCCGATCATCGTCTTCTCGATCCATACGCACGGCATGTTCGCAGAGGTGCTGCAGGGCAGGGGGCGCTGCACGGTGATCGGCGAACAGCAGCAACGCGTCGCGGTCTAAGAGGGGCCGCGCGGGAGTGGGGGAAAAGAGATCATGAGCGATGCACGATTGGCCGAGTTCAGCCGCCGCATGGACGGCGCGCTCGAAGCCCTGCGCAAGGAGTTCGGCGGACTGCGCACCGGCCGCGCCTCGGCGAACTTGCTGGAGCCGGTGCATGTCAGCGCCTATGGCAACGAGATGCCATTGAACCAGGTTGGCACCGTCAACGTGCCGGAGCCACGGATGATTACCGTCCAGGTCTGGGACCGCGGCCTGGTGGGCGCCGTCGAGAAGGCGATCCGCGACGCCGGCCTCGGCCTCAACCCGGCGAGCGACGGCAACACGGTTCGCGTGCCGATTCCGGAACTCTCGCGGGAGCGCCGCCAGGAGCTCTCGAAGATCGCTCACAAATACGCCGAGCAGGCCCGGGTCGCCGTCCGCAACGTGCGCCGCGACGGCATGGATTTCCTGAAGAAGCTCGAGAAGGACGGCAAGATCGCCGAGGACGAGCATCACACGATGAACGATCAGATGCAGAAGCTGACCGACGAGCACGTGAAGAAGATC
>DATKNM010000310.1:0-10368 GCA_035541335.1 Binatia bacterium | reverse complement strand
TCGCCCTTGGCTTTGAGCCATTTCGAGAGCTTGCCCTCGGTCATGGTGGGCGAGAGGGCGGGCATCAGGACTTGAACCGACATCGTCTGCCCTCCCTTACGCGTTCACGAGGACGTCGGTGTAGAGCTCCGCGGGATCGGGCTCCGGCGAGGATTGGGCGAACTCGGTCGCGTGCGAGACCTGGTCCTTCACCTCGCGGTCGAGGTTCTTCAAGCCGGCCTCGTCGATCATCTTGCCGGCGAGCAGGCGCTCGCGCAGCCGGTCGATTGGGTCGTGCTCCTGGCGCATCTTCGCCACTTCTTCCTTGGTGCGGTACTTGGCCGGGTCCGACATCGAATGGCCACGGTAGCGATAGGTCATCATTTCGAGGATGGTGGGGCCGTTGCCCTTCCGCGCTTGCTCCAGCGCCCGGGCGGCTGCGGCACGCACCGCGGCGACATCCATGCCGTCCACCTGTTCACCGGGGATGCCGTAGGCGATGCCCCGGTCGCAGAGCCGCGTTCCGGCCGCCGAGCGCTGCACCGAGGTGCCCATGGCGTACTTGTTGTTCTCGATCACATAGACCACGGGGAGTTGCCAGAGTGCGGCCATGTTGAAGGCTTCATAGACCTGGCCCTGGTTCACGGCGCCATCGCCGAGATAGACCATCGCGACCTTGCCGTCCTTCTGGTACTTGTGCGCGAACGCAAGGCCGGTGCCGAGCGGCACCTGGGCCCCGACGATGCCATGGCCGCCGTAGAACTTCTTCTCGGCGCTGAACATGTGCATCGAGCCGCCCTTGCCCTTGGAATAGCCGCCGGCGCGGCCGGTCAATTCCGCCATGACGCCCTTCGGGTCCATGCCGCAGGCCAGCATGTGGCCGTGGTCGCGATAGCTGGTGATCACGGTGTCGCCGACCTCGGCGGCGGCCTGCATGCCCACCACCACCGCCTCCTGGCCGATGTAGAGATGGCAGAAGCCGCCGATGAGGCCCATGCCGTAGAGCTGGCCTGCCTTCTCCTCGAAGCGCCGGATCAGCAGCATGTCGCGGTAATGCCGGATCAGCTCTTCCTTGGGGAAATTCGGCGGGGACTTCTCGGCGGCGGCGGACTTGGCGGCTGGCTTGGTGGCGGGTTTGGCCATCGAGATCCCCTGTTCGAGTGTGTCTTGGCGGTCGCGCGGGCGGTTGGATAACCCGTCTTTGTCCGCGCGGTTCAGTGCGCCCGGTTCCGTGAGGTCCTCATGCGGCGTGGTGACCGCCGCAGGGGTAAATTATGCCTTGCGCAATAAAACTTCAATCAGACACAGGTTACTGAATCTTAAACAAAAATTGCGATTAACTGAATATGAGTTAATCGCAGCACGGGCGGGTGAAAAGGAGATCAGTTGAGGGCGGGTTTGCCGGTCGTGGCCGGTTGCTGGTGATTGAGGAAGATCACCAGGTCATCGGGATGGGCGAAGTTCAGCATCACCCGCGAGCGCTCTTCCAGCATGTCGAGATCGAGGCTGGAGTTCGAGAGCAGTGCCACGCGCTGCTCCATGTCCTGCCGTGCGGTATCGGCCTCGGACAGCTCGGCTTGCGCCGCCTTGATCTGCTGGTTGATCTGCATCCAGGCGATGATGCCGCGATCGCCCTGTACTGCGTGATAGACGAAATAGCCCGCGAGGCAGGCGCCCAGCATGGGCCAGGCCACCTGAGCGAGTCGACGCTTGATGTCTCTACGCAGATCCATGGAAAGACGGAATCACATCGCGATTCCTGCCGTCAACAGAAATCGATTCAAAGGCTTACGCCGGATTCATTTTTCGTGAGTCGAACGCAAACCCGCCGCAAAGCTGACGGAGCAGGCCTAGCGCCGGAACGCACCCTTCCCCGCATACCGCGCGCTCGGCCCGAGCTGCTCCTCGATGCGGATCAGCTGGTTGTACTTGGCGTTGCGGTCGGACCGGCTGAGCGAGCCGGTCTTGATCTGCCCGGCATTGGTGGCGACGGCGATGTCGGCGATGGTTGAATCCTCGGTCTCGCCGGAGCGGTGCGAGATGACCGCGCGATAGCCGGCCTTGTGCGCCATCTCCACGGCTTCCAGGGTCTCCGACAGGCTGCCGATCTGGTTCACCTTGATGAGGATCGCATTGGCGACTCCCTTGGCGATGCCGTCGGCGAGGCGCTTCGGATTGGTGACGAAGAGATCGTCGCCGACCAGCTGCACCTTCTTGCCCATGGTGTCGGTCTGGGCCTTCCAGCCGGCCCAGTCGTCCTCCGCCATGCCGTCCTCGATGGAGATGATCGGGTACTTGGCGGCGAGGTCGGCGTAGAACTTCACCATGCCGGCGGGATCGAGCGTCTTGTTCTCGCCGGAGAGGACGTACTTGCCGTCCTTGAAGAACTCGGACGAGGCCGGGTCGAGCGCCAGCGCCACATCGTCGCCGGCCTTGAAGCCGGCCTTGCCGATCGCCGCCATGATCGCGTCGAGCGCTGCTTCGGCGCTGGCGATATTGGGTGCGAAGCCGCCTTCGTCGCCGACATTGGTGTTGTGGCCGGCGGCTTTCAATTGGGCGCGGAGGGCATGGAACACTTCCGAGCCCCAGCGGATCGCCTCGGCGCAAGAAGGCGCCGCCCAGGGGACGATCATGAACTCCTGGAAGTCGATCGGATTGTCGGCATGGGCCCCGCCGTTGATGATGTTCATCATCGGCACCGGCAGGGTCGCCGCCTGGGTTCCGCCGATATAGCGATAGAGCGGCAGGTTCGCTTCCGACGCCGCGGCCTTGGCGACGGCGAGGCTGACGCCGAGGATCGCATTCGCTCCGAGGCGCGCCTTGTTGGGGGTGCCGTCGAGATCGATCATGGTCCGGTCGATGTGGAGCTGGTCGCTGGCCTCGAGCCCGGAGACCGCGTCGAAGATCTCGCCGTTGACCGCCTCGACCGCCTTCAACACGCCCTTGCCGCCGTATTTGGACTTGTCGCCGTCGCGGAGCTCGACCGCCTCATGGGCGCCGGTGGAGGCGCCGGACGGGACCGCGGCGCGGCCCATGGCCCCGCTCTCCAGGTTGACATCGACCTCCACGGTCGGGTTACCGCGGCTGTCCAGGATCTGTCGGGCGTGGATGTCGATGATGGCGCTCATTCCGCTGGTCCTCGCGTCGGGTCTGGGATCGATGATCGGTGAAAAGTACCGGGGGAGGCGGAGTTATAGCCGTGCCCGGCCGGGTCGACTACCGCGAATTACCGGCCGCCGGATCGTCGACGATCGGCTGCTCCATCGCGGCGAGCGCGTCCTCGACCGATTGTGACAGCATGGTCTTCTCTTCACGCGCCAGCCGCTTCACCAGGCCGTCCACCCGTTGTGCCCGTCCCGCCTCCGGCGCGGAGAGGCTCAAGCCCAGCACGCGGCAGAGATGATGCAGGTTGAACGAGCCCAGGTCCCGCGCCAGCACCCAGCGGCCACCATCGTTAAGCGCCAGGATGCTGGCATCCTTCAGGGCTTCGAGGATCGACTGCATCCGAACCGGATCGGCCTCGAGCTCCTTGACGATGTCCTGGCTCCTGAGCCCGGCGCCATGCGTGCGCGCCTCCTTCAGCAGCACCAGGGTCGCGAGCGCGAGGCTGAGCTGGTCACCGCGCCGATGCAGCGGCGAGACCGAGCGTCGGCCGGAGCGCCACTCCGGCAACGCGGCCGTTACTTCGGCGCCGATCAGTGCCGTCACCCAGGCCAGATACATCCAGAGCAGGAAGATCGGCACCGTGGCGAGCGCGCCATAGACCGCCTGGTAGGTCGGCACGTATTTCAGATAGAGGCCGAAGAGGCGCTTCACCACCTCGAACAGCAACGCCGCCGAGAGCCCGCCCCAGATCGCATCCGGGATCCGGACCGGCCGGGTCGGCATCAGACGGTAGAACAGAGCGAAGCCGGACGCCTCCAGGGCGTAGGGCGCGATGTTGCCGAGGATCTCGACCCCGTCGGAGATGCCATAGAAATCTGCCTTGCCGGCGATGCGGAAGAAATAGGTCGAGATCGAGAAACTGATGCCGAACAGGATCGGCCCGAGGGTTATGAGCGCCCAATAGACCGGGAACCGGCTCCAGCGCATGCGCCGGACGCTCGAGCCCCAGATCCGGTCGAAGGCGACCTGGATGGTGTGGATCAGCAAGATCGCCGTCACCACGATGCCGAGGATGCTGGCGCCGGTCGCCTTGCCGGCGTTGCGGATGAAGGTGTCGAGGTACTTCTGGACGATCGGCCCCTGGCTCGGCGCGAGATTGTCGAATAGCGCCTTCAGGAGATCCTGGCGCAGGCCGGAGAAGAACGGGAAGGCCGCGAACATGGCGAGGCCGATCGCCAGCAGCGGCACGATCGCCAGCAGCGAGGTATAGGACAGCGAGCCCGCCACCTGGAGGCAGCCGTCGGCCTGGAACCGCGCCAGCAGGTATTTGAGGAAGCTCGGCGTCGCCTTAGAGGTGCGGCCCGCGAGCGCGCGCGCCTTCTCCGCCGCATGGGCCGCGGCGGCCAGCCTCACCCGGCGCGATTCGATGTTCTCGGCCATCCCGTCACTTCGGCCCTTCCGCCGCCATCCCCGCGGAAAACCTACGCTTTGGCCGGAGTCCCGGTCAATTGCCGCTAGGGCGCGCGGATCGCCGCGACGGCCGCCTCGGCTGCGGCGATGCCGGTCAGAAACGCACCATGCGCGTCGCCGGCATAGTCCCGCGACGTGGCCTCGCCGGCGAAGAACAGGCGGTCCGCCACCGGCCGGCCGAGCGCTTCCCGCGCAGCGGCCCGCCCCGGTCGTGCCGCCGCGAAGCAACCGCGGATCCAGGGCTCGCCGTCCCAGTCAGCCACGCATTCTGTCGGCACCACGCGGTCGCCCACCGCCGACCCGAAGATCGCCGCGAGCTGCGCCAGGGCATGGTCGCGCATCGCCGCCGGTCCGGCCTTGGCCAGCGCGCGGCTGATCGGCCCATTGAACAGGCAGACCGCGATCTCCTGCCCGTCGGGCCGCAGCAGAAACTCGACGGCCGCTTCCGGCCCAGCATCCGGGAGAAGCAATGTCGTGCGACAATCCCCGAAGACGTTGCGGTCGAAGCCGAGGATGACTTTGTTGCAGCTCCCCATCGGCAGATCCGCGATGGCCTCGGCCTTACAGTCCGGCAAGGCGGGATCGAAACGGATCGTCCTGCTTGCGAGCACGCCGGTCGAGACCGTGACGATCGCTGCTCGGGCATCGAGCGTTCCAACGGGTGTCTCGACCCTGATCCCGTTCTTTCCGTGCCAGGCCACTTTCTCCGCCGGGGTCCCGAGGGTGACCGGAATGCCGTCGGCCAGTTTGGCGATCAGGTTGCCGAGACCGTCCAGCACCGGCAGGTCTTCGCCTTCCCAGAAATAGCCGGCGAAATCGGTCAGCGAGATGTCGCCAAGGTTGACGCCCATCTTGGCGACCAGCGAAGCCTCGAGCAGCCTGTAGAACGGCTCATGCGTGTCGAACAGCGTATGCAAAGGCACATCGCCGTTCTTCGCCGCGAACTGCCGGATGCGGTCGAAGGCGACGTGCATATAGTCGCCACAAGCCGACGATTGCGCCGCACTGAACGGAGCGACTTCAGTGGCGTAGCGGTTGTCCTGTGGTCCTCTTAGATAGCGATGGCCGAACCGGTCGGCGAAGGCGACCAGGGGATTGTGCCCCGGCGAGTGGAACCAGTGGCAGCCGAGGTCGATCGGAACGCCGAAGGTCGCGTTGTCGGTGAAGGCGCGACCGCCGACCCGGGGACTGGCCTCGAGCAGTTGGAAGGCGATTCCGCGTGCCTGCAGCGTACGCGCGGCCCCGATGCCGGCTGCGCCGGCGCCGATGATGACGATGTCGAGCATGTGACGGTTTCCAAGTTGATGGCAACGATCATGCCGCTACGCAAAGCGCAGGGGCGGAGTTCCGGACCGCGGCCGGTGCCGCGGGTGGCCTCGAACTCAGATCGGATGCCGCAGCGCGCCCACTTGGAGAACCTCTCGGGAAATCTCGGCCAGACTCTCATCCATCCGCAGGGCCTTGGCAAGTGCCAGATGGATCGGCACCTTGTCGCCCTGATGGGAGGGACTTCATGATCATGAACGTCAGGCCGGCGCGACCGGACGACCGCGCCGCGGTCGGGATGATGCTCGCGGAGTTCATGGACTACCTTGACGCCATCGAGCCCATGCCGCCGTCGCCGGAGGCCAGGGGCGCGCTGATCGAATATCTGCTCGACCAGGGCTTCGGACCGGACCCGGTCTGTGCGACGCTGATCGCCGAACAGGATAGTGAGCCGGTCGGCTATGTGAGCTATCACCCCGGCGTCTGGGAGATTCACCGCGCCTGTTACGTCATCAGCCTCTTCGTCCGGGCCGTCGCCCGCGGCAGCGGCGCCGGCAAGGCGTTGATGCAGGCCGTCCGGGAACTCGCGGCAGCGCAGGGCGCCCGCCGCGTGGTCTGGGAAGTCTGGAACAAGAACCCCTCCGCCATCGCCTTCTATGAAAGCCTCGGCGCGGAGGTCTATGACGAGAACCTGCGGATGAGCTTGAAGGTGGAGTGAGGGGCAGCCGTCACATGTCTGACATCGAGGTCTGTCGCAGCTCCGTGATCCCGGCACCGGCCGATCGGGTCTGGGCGCTGCTCCGCGATTTCAACGCCATGCCGGAATGGAACGCGACCATCCGCGCCTCGCGCATCGAGGATGGCCCCGCGGACCGGATCGGCTGCCGCCGCGTCCTCACCTTCGACGACGACAGCGTATGGACGCACGAACTGACGGGGCTTTCCGATCCCGAGATGCGGCTCTCCTATGCGATCGTCGGCACGCCGCAGCCGATGCGGATTCCGATCCACGACTACCGCGCATCGATCCGCCTGACCGCCATCACCGACGGCGACCTCACCTTGATCGAATGGCGCGCGAAATTCGAGACCGACCGCGAGGCCGACGTCCGTGAGCGCGCCGGTGCGGTATTTCAGGCCGGGTTCGACGGATTGAAGCGCAGGTTTGCCCCGCTGAGGTGAATCACCGCCGCTGCACGAGGTCCCACTTGTTGCCGTAGAGATCGCGGAACACCACGACGGTCCCGTAAGTCTCCTCGCGCGGCTTCTCGGTGAAATCGACGCCGCGAGATTTGTAGTCGCGGTAGTCGCGCCAGAAGTCGTCGGTGTGGAGAAAGAGAAAGACCCGGCCGCCGGTCTGGTCGCCGATCCGCGCCGCCTGCTCCGGCTTCGCAGCTTTCGCCAACAGCAGCTGCACGCCGTCTTCACCGGGAGGTGCCACAAGCACCCAACGCTTATCAGCCCCCTGTGGCGTGTCCTCGATCAAGCGGAAGCCGAGCGTCGCGGTGTAATAGGCGATGGCCCGGTCGTAGTCATCGACCAGCAGGGCGAGCGCGGCGATGTGCTGGCGACGCCGCGCTTCGGGCATCAGGGCGCGATGCTCTCGACCGGCCGCGACTTCGCAAGCTGGTCGAAGGCCATCACCGTCTCCAGCAGCCGCCCCATATGCTTCAGCGGCACCATGTTCGGCCCGTCGGAGGGCGCCTTGTCGGGATCCTGGTGGGTCTCCATGAAGACCGCGGCGACGCCGACGGCGACGGCGGCACGCGCCAGCACCGGCACGAACTCGCGCTGGCCGCCGGAGGAGGTTCCCTGCCCGCCCGGCTGCTGCACCGAATGGGTCGCGTCGAACACCACCGGATAGCCGGTATCGGCCAGGATCGGCAGCGCCCGCATGTCGCTGATGAGCGTGTTGTAGCCGAAGGAGACGCCGCGCTCGCAGACCAGCACGTTGTCGTTGCCGGCCGCCGAGCACTTGGCGGCCACGTTCTTCATGTCCCAGGGCGCGAGGAACTGGCCCTTCTTGATGTTGATGGCGCGGCCGGTCTTGGCGGCGGCCACCAGGAGGTCGGTCTGGCGGCAGAGGAAGGCCGGAATCTGCAGCACGTCCACCGCCTCGGCGGCTTGCGCGCATTGCTGCTCGGTGTGGACGTCGGTCAGCACCGGCACGCCGTACTTGTCGCGGAGCTCGGCGAAGATCGGCAGGCTCGCCTCGAGGCCCATGCCGCGCGCGGTGCTGACGCTGGTGCGGTTCGCCTTGTCGAAGCTGGTCTTGTAGATGAGGCCGATGCCGAGCTTGCCGGTCAACTCGGTCAGCGCATGGCACATCTCATGGGCATGCGCCCGGCTCTCCAGTTGGCAGGGCCCGGCGATCAGCGCCAGCGGCCGATCGTTGCCGACGGTGAGATTGCCGATCTTGACGTGACGCGGTTTCGCCATGAGAGGCTCGCTCCTCAAAATACCGTCATGCCCGGGCTCGACCCGGGCATCTCGCAGATTGCCGGGTCGAGCCCGGCAATGACGAACTCTACACCAGCCGCGACTGGGTCAGGGCGGCCGAGATGAAGGATGTAAACAGCGGATGGGGCTCGAACAAGCGGGATTTCAGCTCCGGGTGGAACTGCACGCCGACGAACCAGGGATGGTCTGGGATCTCCACCATTTCCGGCAGGATGCCGTCCGGCGACATGCCGGAGAATTTGAGGCCGACTTTCTCCAACCGGTCCTTGTAGTTGATGTTGACCTCGTAGCGGTGGCGGTGGCGCTCGCTGATCCGGGTCTTGCCGTAGATGCCGGCGATCAGGCTCCCCGGCGTCACGTCGCATTCGTAGGCGCCAAGGCGCATGGTGCCTCCGAGATCGCCGCCGGCCATGCGCTTCTCCAGCACGTTGCCGCGCAGCCATTCGGTCATCAGGCCGACAACCGGCTCATCGCTCGGGCCGAACTCCGTCGAGCTCGCTCGTCTGATGCCGACCAGGTTCCGCGCCGCCTCGATCACTGCCATCTGCATCCCGAAGCAGATGCCGAAATACGGCACCTTGCGCTCGCGGGCGAAGCGGGCCGCCTGGATCTTGCCCTCCGAGCCCCGCTCGCCGAAGCCGCCGGGCACGAGGATGCCGTGGACGCCGTCGAGATGCTGGACCGCGTCCTCGCGCTCGAAGATCTCGCTGTCGATCCAGTTGAGGTTGACCTTCTGGTTGTTGGCGATGCCGCCGTGCCGAAGGGCCTCCGCCAGAGATTTGTAGGCGTCGAGCAGCGAGGTGTACTTGCCGACGATCGCGATGTTGACGGCGCCTTCCGGATGCCGGATGCGCTCGACCTTCTCGTTCCAGGACTTGAGGTTCGGCGCCGGGACGTCGAGGTTGAAATGCCGGCAGACTTCATCGTCGAAGCCTTCGGCATGATAGGCGCCGGTGACGGCGTAAATCGTGTCGACGTCCAGCGCCTGGATGACGGCGCTCGGCCGCACGTTGCAGAACTGGGCGATCTTGCGCCGGCTGTCGGCCGGGATCTCGCGATCGCAGCGGCACAGCAGGATGTCCGGCTGGATACCGACCGACTGCAGTTCCTTTACGGAGTGCTGGGTCGGCTTGGTCTTCAACTCGCCGGCCGCCGGGATATAGGGGATCAGCGTCAAATGCACGAACATCGAGCGCTCCGGCCCGAGCTCGTTGCCCAATTGCCGGATCGCCTCCAGGAACGGCAGGCTCTCGATGTCGCCGACCGTGCCGCCGATCTCGCAGAGGACGAAATCCTCGTCGGAGAGGTCGGCCTTGACCCAATCCTTGATCGCGTCGGTGACGTGCGGAATGACCTGGATCGTCGCGCCGAGATAATCGCCGCGCCGCTCACGCGTCAGGATGTCGAGATAAAGACGCCCCGTCGTGATGTTGTCGTCCTTGCTCGCCGCGACGCCGGTGAAGCGTTCGTAGTGACCAAGGTCCAAATCAGTTTCCGCCCCATCGTCGGTGACGAAAACCTCGCCGTGCTGATAGGGGCTCATGGTCCCCGGATCGACGTTGAGATAAGGGTCGAGTTTGCGAAGGCGGACTTTGTAGCCACGCGCTTGCAACAGCGAACCGAGTGCCGCCGATGCGAGACCTTTTCCAAGCGAGGAGACCACGCCGCCGGTGATGAAGATGAACCGCGCCATGGGCCACCAACATAACGAGCAACCGATGCTCAGAACAAGCACGAAATGAAGCGCACGTCGTGCAACACGTTTCACGCGCGCGTTGTTCACACTTTTGCGCGAATTTTAGCTATGGCGCGACTGGGCCGTTCTTCAAGCCTGCGACTTGCTGCAGACGCAATGATGCCGAGCGCGAGCCGCTCACATCACAGGCCGATCGAAATGATTCTCCGACGATGCTTCGCCAGCGCCGTTAGTGACCGCCGCCCGATGGCGCCGGCGCGGGCTGTGAGCTCGGCGCGGGCGCTGATGACGGTGCAGCCGGTGCGGGGGTCGGTGTCGACGGCACTGGAACCGCAGGTACGAGCGGCGCCGGTGCCGACGACGATGCGGGTGCCGATCCTGCAGGCGCCGAT
>DATKNM010000309.1:0-3605 GCA_035541335.1 Binatia bacterium | reverse complement strand
CGAGCCATGCGCGAGGTTGACGTTGCGCATCAGCCCGAACACCAAGGTGAACCCGCTCGCCACCAGGAAATAGAGCGCGGCCAGGGTCAGCCCGTTCATCACGGTGAGGATGAAGAGCTTCATCGTGCGTCAGACCGCGACCCGCAGACTCTGGCGGTTGCCTTCCGGGGCGCGGAAGAACTCGCCGTCCTTCATCACCGAAAGGATGCGCTTCTTGTCCTGGAGGATCTTGATGTTGGAGAGCGGATCGCCGTCCACCAGGATGAGATCGGCGAGATAGCCTTCCTTCACCTGTCCCAGCTCGCCCGGCTGCCCCATGATCTCGCCGCCGAGCTTGGTCGCCGCGACCAAGGTCTCCGTCGGCGTATAGCCCAGCAGCTCGACGAAGTACTCGAGATCCTTGGCGTAGGTGCCATGCGGGGTCCAGGCGAAGCCGTAATCGCCGCCGGGGAGCACCCTGATGCCGCGCCGCTTCATCTTCTTCGCCGTCTCGATCGCGATCTCCAGTTCACGGTGATAGCCCATGGCGCGCGCCTTCTCGGGGGTGATGCCCCACTCGCCCGCATGGTGCGAGATCTGGATCAGCCAGGCGAGACCGAGCGCCACGAAGTGCTTGCTCTTGTTCGCCTCCAGCAAGTCCAGCGCCTCCTCATCGGCGAAACTCGCGTGATAGACGATCTCGATGCCGTACTTGACGCACATCTTCACCGACTGCGCCGAGCGGGCGTGGGCGCAGAGGCGGCGGCCCCGCCGCTTCGCCTCGGTCACCGCCATCAGACATTCCTCGTCGGACATCGGCGATTCCTCGGCGCCGACATTGGTCAGCTCCTCGCCGGAGAGGTTGAGCTTGATGAGGTCGACGCCGTAGCCGATCATCGTGCGCACCACTCGGCGCACCTCCTCCGGCCCGTTCACCACCAGGCCGAAATTCAGCCCCTCGTGCACGACATGCGGCGGATGCGCATGGCCGAGGCCGCCGATCGTGGTGATTTCCGGGCAATTGGCGAGATAGCGCGGGCCGGGGATCTGGCCCTTGTTGATGGCGTTGCGGATGACGACGTCGAGCCGGGGCTTGGCCGCGGCCGCGCCGACGCACATCGTGTAGCCGTGGTCGAGATAGATCTTCGCCACATCGGCGGCGAACAGCGTGTGCTCCTCCGGCGGCAGATTGATCAGCGCCTCCAGGCTCGGCGCATTGTTCCACGAGAGATGCGTGTGGGCGTCGCAGAGGCCGGGCATCAGCGTGGCACCGGCCCCGTCGATCACGGTGTTGCCGTTCATGGGGATCGCGCGGCTGCCGCGCGCGACGCGGCGGATGCGATTGCCCTGGATCAGCACCTCGCCGAGATAGGGATGCTCGCCGGTCCCATCGAGGATCCGGACGTTGGTATAAAGGACGTTGGACATCTCTTGTCCTCCCAAATGCGGAGCTCTAGCCGGCCCCGTTCATTCCTCGCGTCTAGGCGCGCCCGCCAAGCAACTCCTTCAGAACCTGATTGCATTCCTGCGGCCGCTCGATCGTCGACCAGTGGCCGCACTTGTTGAGGATCTGCACCCGCGCATCGGCGAGCCGCTCCGCCATGCTGCGTGCATTCGACGCCGGGGCGACCGGGTCCTCGTCGCCGGTCACGAGGCGCACAGGACACCGGATCCGGTTGAGGTCGGCGGGCTCCGCCGCGGCGAGCGCCTCGCAATTCCGCGCGTAGCCCTCGGCGTCCTGGCGCATCACGAACTCGCGCACCAGTGCGACCGCAACCGGCTGGGACGACTTCGTGTCCCTGGAGAGCGTCGCCTCGACGATCTGATCGGCGATTCCGCCCATGCCTTCGGCCCGCGCCTTGGCGGCGCGGTCGCGCAGACCCTTGCGCCCGCCCTCCGCCGGCGCATGGATCGGCCCGAACAGGGTCAAGGTCCTCACCAGCTCCGGCTGCTGCGTCGCGATGTGTTGGCAGACGATGGTGCCCATGGAATGGCCGACGAAGTGCGCACGTTCCACGCCCAGCGCCCGCGCCGCGCGCGCAGCAAGATCGGCCAGGCTCTGGATGGTGATCGAGGCGGTGCAGGGCGAGCGGCCACTGCCGGGCAGGTCCGGGCGGATGGTGCGATAGTTGCCGTTCAGTCCGAGGACCTGCGGGCAGAACGTGTTCGACGTGCCGCCGAGCCCATGCAGCATGACCACGGCATCGCCGCTGCCCTCGGTTTCGACCTGCATCCGCTCGACGGCCACGGTGGTCACGCGCCCGCCACCATGGTCGTTTCCGACCGCTGGCCCGCATTCGCGGAAACGCCGCGCTGGCGCACCGGGTTTTCCAATACCCCGATGCCGCCGATCTCGATGCGGACGGTATCGCCGTGCTTCAGGTATTTCGGCGGGTTGAAGCCGATGCCGACTCCGGCCGGCGTGCCCGTCGCAATGATGTCGCCGGGATGGAGCGTGATGCCGGCCGAGAGCGTCTCGATCAGGGTCGGCACGTCGAAGATCAGGTCGCGGGTATTGGCATCCTGCCGGAGCTCGCCATTGACCCAGCACCGGACGTCTATGTCGCCGATATCGAGCTCGTCGGCGGAGACCAGCACCGGTCCCATTGGGCAGAAGGTGTCCTGGGACTTGCCGATGATCCACTGCTTGTACTTGCCCTGCAGGTCCCGGGCGGTCACGTCATTGACGATCGTGCAACCCCAGACATGGCCGAGCGCATCCGCCTTCTTGATGCCCCGCCCGCCTTTGCCGATGACGATGGCAAGTTCCGCCTCGTAATCGATCGCCGTGCTGGCTGCCGGGTCGATCTCGATCGCCGCGCCGGGGGCGATCACGCATTCCGGGACCTTGGAGAAGATGATCGGGGCGTCCGGCACCGCCCCGCTCGCCGCCGAGGAGTCGAACCCGCTCCGGGCAAACTCATGGGCATGCTCGTGGTAGTTCTTCCCGACGCAGAAGATATTTCGCCGGGGTCTCGGGATCGGCGCCTCGAAAGTGATGCCGGCGGTCGGAATCGACGGGCCGAGGCTCGGGGAATCGGCCCGCAGCCCGCGCTCGATGACCACCAGGGCGCCGAGCGCTTCGGCTTCGGCGCCGAGATCGAAGGGGCGAATGGTCTTGCCGTCGGCGCTGAGTTGGCCGACCCGGCGACGCCCCCCCACGCGGAACGTAGCGATCCGCATATTCCCTCCCAGGGATTGAGCCAATGTTGAACCATTGACCCGGTTGGTATAGGCTCACTCTGTCAGCGTTTCTGCGCCGAGTCAACGCGGCGCAGTTCCTTATCGATAGGAAGGATCCGGCCGATGGCATTGGCCCAGACCAACCCGCGCTACCAGACCGCCGAGGACGTGGCCGCCGATATGCAGCGCCGGATCCAGAGCGGTGAATGGCCGGAGGGCTATCGCCTCCCCCCTGAGCGCGAGCTCGCCGCGCGGTATGGCCTCGCCCGGAACACCGTGCGCAGCGCCATGGATCGGATCGGTGCCGACCTGATCCGCGTGGTCGGCCGTGGCACCTATGTCCGTGCCAAGGGCCGCGGCAGCCTGCCGGGGGTCGGCACCCATATGGGCGACGCGAGCCCGGCCGAGGTCATGGAAGTTCGCCTCATTATCGAACCCCAGGC
>DATKNM010000308.1:0-9917 GCA_035541335.1 Binatia bacterium | reverse complement strand
GACGACGCCGGCACCGGCTCCGATGTCGCTGCTGCTGATCCTCGGCGTCGCGATCCTCGGCGGTCTTATCCTCAACGTCATGCCCTGCGTATTGCCGGTGCTGGTGCTGAAGCTCACTTCGGTGCTGGCCCATGGCGGCGGTAAGGGCGAGCACGTGCGCTTGAGCTTCCTCGCCACGGCGGCCGGCATCGTCTCCGCCTTCCTGGCTCTCGCCGGCGCGCTCGCGGGGCTGAAGCTCGCCGGACACGAGATCGGCTGGGGCATCCAGTTCCAGCAGCCGCTCTTCCTCGCCGTGCTGGCGGCGATCTGCCTCGTCTTCGCGGCCAACCTCTGGGGCTTGTTCGAGGTTCCGCTCCCGGCCCTGGCCGGCGATCTTGCGCTGGCCGCCGACCGTCGCACGCAACGGCACAAGATGTTCGGCGCCTATCTGACCGGCGTGTTCGCGACCGTACTGGCGACGCCTTGCTCGGCGCCCTTCGTCGGCACGGCGATCGGTTTTGCGCTTGCCCGTGGCAGCACCGAGATCTTCGCGATCTTCCTCGCCATGGCGCTCGGCCTGGCGCTCCCCTATCTCACGGTCGCCGCGGTGCCGCATCTCGCCGTGATGCTGCCGCGGCCGGGGCGCTGGATGGTCTGGCTCAAGAAGCTGCTGGGCGTCAGCATGGCTGCGACCGCACTCTGGCTCGGGTGGGTGCTGGCGGGACAGGTCGGGCTGCTGCGGGTCGCGACACCGGCGGACGAGGCGCAGAACGAGGCGGTGCACTGGCAGGCCTTCGACCTGGCGGCGATTCCCGGCCTGGTCGCCGCCGGCAAGACCGTGTTCGTCGACGTGACCGCCGACTGGTGCCTGACCTGCAAGGCCAACAAGACCCTGGTGATCGATCGCCCGCCGGTCAGCACGCAGCTCAACCAGGATGGCATGGTCGATATGGTGGCGGACTGGACCAGGCCCGATCCGGCCGTCAGCGACTACCTCGCCCGGTTCAACCGCTACGGCATTCCCTTGAACGTGGTCTATGGCCCGAAGGCGCCGGAGGGCATCGCCTTGCCGGAGCTGTTGACCGCCGACGACGTGCTGCAGGCGATCCGGCAGGCGTCCGGCGGTTGATATCCCTTCGTCCCTGGTGGTTTTGCCAGCCGGTGGGGCGCTCTTGGCAGTTGGAGCGCGAAAGCCTAAGTTTCGGTCCCGAATTTCCCCACATCGTGATTCACAAAGCCTGAAAGGATGAACCGATGACCATCAAAGTCGGCGAGAAGCTTCCCACGGTGTCCCTGAAGTACATGAACAAGGACGGCATGCAGACCGCCACCACCGACGAGCTCTTCAAGGGCAAGAAGGCGATCCTGTTCGGTCTGCCGGGGGCCTTTACCCCGACCTGCTCGGCGAAGCACCTGCCGGGCTTCGTCACCCATGCCGGTGACCTCAAGAAGAAAGGCGTCGATCTCATCGCCTGTCTCTCGGTCAATGACGCATTCGTGATGGACGCCTGGGGCAAGGCGCAGAATGCCGGCGACAAGGTGCTGATGCTGGCCGACGGCAACGCCGACTTCGCCAAGGCGACCGGCCTCACCATGGACGGCAGCGGCTATGGCATGGGTCTTCGCACCAGCCGCTGGGCCATGGTGCTCGACGACGGCAAGGTGAAGACCCTCAACGTCGAGGCGCCCGGCGCCTTCGAGGTCTCCAGCGCCGAAGCGGTGATGAAGGCGCTCTGAGGTTTGACCGGCCGATTGACCGGCGGGACACCCGCCGCGCAGCCGAAGCCCTCTCCCGGAAGCGGGGGAGGGCTTTCGCCTGTTGTGGCCTCGCCTGTGATGGATCGGGCACTCGATCTGCTGCACCGGATCTATGGCCATCAGGCGTTCCGCGGCAACCAGGCTGAGGTGATCGCCCATGTCGCCGCGGGCGGCGACGCGCTGGTGCTGATGCCGACCGGAGGCGGCAAGTCGGTCTGCTACCAGATCCCGTCACTGCTGCGCGACGGCATCGGCATCGTGGTCTCGCCGCTGATTGCGCTGATGCAGGACCAGGTGGCGGCGCTGCAGCAGATGGGCGTCGCCGCGGCCTTCCTGAATTCCAGCCTCGATCTCGAGCAGATGCGCGAAGTCGAGCGCCGCCTCAAGGCGGGGGAGCTGAAGCTGCTCTACGTCGCGCCGGAGCGGCTGCTGATGCCGCGCTTCCTCGAGCTGCTGGCGAGCCTGAAGCTGGCGCTCTTCGCCATCGACGAGGCGCATTGCGTCTCGCAGTGGGGCCACGATTTCCGGCCGGAATACATCCAGCTCTCGATCCTGCACCAGCGCTTCCCCAAGATCCCGCGCATCGCCCTGACCGCGACCGCCGATCCCGACACCCAGCGCGAGATCGTCGAGCGCCTGGCCCTGGGCGAGGCCGCGATCTACCACGCCAGCTTCGACCGGCCCAACATCCGCTACCGCGTGGACGAGAAGATCGACGGCAAGCGCCAGCTGCTCCGCATCATCGAGGCCGAACATCGCGGCGAGGCCGGCATCGTCTATTGCCAGTCGCGCAAGAAGGTGGAGACCACCGCCGAGTGGCTGACCCGCCACGGCGTTCTGGCGCTGCCCTATCACGCCGGCATGGCCCCGGAAGCGCGGCGCAAGAACCAGGAGCGGTTCCTGCGCGAGGACGGCATCGTCATGGTGGCCACCGTCGCCTTCGGCATGGGGATCGACAAGCCCGACGTGCGCTTCGTGGCGCATCTCGACCTTCCATCCAGCATCGAGGCCTATTACCAGGAAACCGGCCGCGCCGGGCGCGACGGCCTGCCGGCCGATGCGTGGATGGCGTTCGGTCTCGGCGACGTGGTGCTGCTGCGCCGGAGGATCGCGGAGTCCGAGGCGCCGGAGGCGCGCAAGATCGTCGAGCGCCGCAAGCTCGATGCGCTGGTCGCCTTCTGCGAGGCCTCCACCTGCCGGCGCGTGGTGCTGCTGAATTATCTCGGCGAGAAGGCCGAGCCTTGCGGCAATTGCGATCTCTGTCTGGAGCCGCGCGAGACCTTTGACGCGACCGAGTCCGGGCGGAAGCTCCTGTCCGCCATCCTTCGCACTGGCCAGCGCTTCGGCATCACCCATGTGACCGACGTGCTGCGCGGCGAGGCGACGGAGAAGGCGATCCAGTTCGGCCATGTCACCCTCCCGACCTTCGGCGTCGGCAAGGACGTCTCGGCGCAGGAGTGGAAATACATCGCCCGGCAGATGGCGGGGCAGGGCCTGATCCGGATCGATGTCGAGCGCTACAACGTCCTCACGGTCGAGGAGGCCGCGCGGCCGCTGCTGCGCGGCGAGGCGAAGCTGCTCCTCCGGAAGCCGGCGGAGAACCACCGGGACCGCCGCCGTCGCGAGCGTGCGGCGCCGCCGGCACCCGCCGGCCAGGAAGCCGCGATCGATCCCAAGCTCTGGGAGGCATTGCGGGCGCGCCGTCGCGCACTTGCCGCCGAGCAGAACGTGCCGACCTATGTGATCTTCCACGACGCGACGCTGGCCGAGATCGCCCGCAGGAAGCCGAAGAGCCTCTCCGCCTTCCTCGAGATCCCCGGTGTCGGCGAGCGCAAGCTCGCGCGCTATGCCGGGGATTTCATGGCCGTGGTGGCGGAGTTCGCCTGAGCTTCAGCGCGGAATCGCGAGCCGTGCCAACAGATCGACCCGCTCATTCTCCACATGGCCGTCATGGCCGCGCACCCAGAGCCACTTCACGTCGTGGGGCGCTTCCGCCGCTTCCAGGCGCTGCCAGAGATCGGCATTCTTCACCGGCTTCTTGTCCGCCGTCTTCCAGCCGCGGCGCTTCCATTGCGGGATCCATTCGGTGATCCCGTTTCGGAGATACTGGCTGTCGGTGTGGACCCGGACCGTCGAGGGGCGCTTCAGCGCCTCGAGCGCGGCGATCGCCGCCATCAGCTCCATGCGGTTGTTGGTGGTCTGAGTCTCGCCGCCGGAGATCTCCTTCTCGACGCTGCCATAGCGCAGCAGCGCGCCCCAGCCGCCGGGGCCGGGATTGCCGCTGCAGGCGCCGTCGGTGAAGATCTCGACCACCGGCTTTGAGGCCGCACGCGTCTCGCTCATGTCATCCGACCGGCACTCAGTCTACCAGCGCGAGGCCGTAAGCGCCGGCGTCGCGAGCAGCCTGGTGGAAGCGGAGCCGCCGGATGTACTCGACCGGATCCTTCGGCTTCACGAAGGCGCCCGGCGGATGGTTGAGCCAGTCATAGAGCCGGGTCAGCAGGAACCGGAGCGCGGCACCCCGGGCGAGGATCGGCATTGCCGCGAGCTCCGCCGGCGGGATCGGCCGCACCTTGCGATAGGCCTCGAACATCAGCTTCGCCTTGGTGACATTGAAGCTGAAATCCGGCTGGAAGCACCAGGCGTTGAGGCAGACCGCGAGGTCGTAGGCCAGGAAGTCGGTGCAGGCGAAATAGAAGTCGATGATGCCGGAGAGCCTCTCACCGAGGAAGAACACGTTGTCGGGAAAGAGGTCAGCGTGGATCACGCCGATCTCGAGGTCCTTCGGCCAGCGCTGCTCCAGGTAGTCGAACTCGCTCTGCAACCTGCCGCCGAGCCCGGGCTCGACCTCGTCGGCGCGGGATGCCGTTGCCGCGATCAGCTTGCGCCAGCCTTCGACTGAGAGGTCGTTCGGCCGCCGCATGGCGAAGTCGCGCCCCTTCAGGTGGAAGTCGGCGAGTGCGGCGCCGAGCGCCTGGCAGTGCTTCTCGGTCGGCCGACGCGGCCACATGCCTTCGAGGAAGCTGATGAGCGCCGCGGGGCGGCCGCACAGGGTCTTCAGCGCCTGGCCCTTGCGATCGGCGATCGGCGTCGGGCAGCTGAGGCCCTTCTTCGCCAGATGCTGCATCAGGCCGATGAAAAATGGCAGGTCGTCGGCCCGGACCCGCTTCTCGTAGAGCGTCAGGATGAAGGTGTCGCCGGGGATGCTGCCGCCGGCGGGCGCGCCGGTGGTCTTCAGCAGGAAGTTGCTGTTCTCCACGCCCTCGGCGATGCCCTTGCAGGAGACCGGGTCGCCGATCTCATATTCGGCGACGAACTGGGCGAGGTCGCCGTCGGGAACTTCGGTATAGACAGCCATGGGAGCGTTGGAAGGTTTCTCGATCCGGACACGGGCAGAGTCGTTGAATCCGGCTACGCAGTCAATGCGCGGGGCAGCTTGAAATGCGTGGTCTCGACCGTGACCGAGACTTCCTCGATGGTGACGTCGAAGCGCTGCTTCAGCTCGTCGATCACCTGCTGCACCAGGAGCTCCGGAGCCGAGGCTCCGGCGGTGACGCCCACGGTCGCGACCCCCTCGAGCCAGCTCCAGTCGATCTCGTCGGCTTTCTGCACCAGATAGGCGGCGGGGCAGCCGCAGCCCTTCGCCACCTCGACCAGGCGGCGGGAATTGGAGGAGTTGGGGGCGCCGATCACCAGCATCAGGTCGCAACGCTCGGCGATCGACTTCACCGCCGACTGCCGGTTGGTGGTGGCGTAGCAGATGTCTTCCTTGCGCGGCCCGTGGATCGCGGGGAAGCGGCGGCGCAGCACCTCGATGATGCCGATCGTGTCGTCCAGCGAAAGCGTGGTCTGGGTGATGTAGGCGAGCCGCGCCGGGTCCTTGAACTCGACCTGCTGCGCGTCGGTGACGGTCTCCACCAGGGTGACGGCGCCGGCGGGCAATTGCCCGATGGTGCCGATCACCTCGGGATGGCCGGCATGGCCGATGAGGACGATGTGGCGGCCGGCGGCAAAATGCACCTCGGCCTCGCGATGCACCTTGCTGACCAGCGGGCAGGTCGCGTCGAGATAGAGCAGCTTGCGCGCTTCGGCTTCCGCCGGCACCGCTTTCGGCACGCCATGGGCCGAGAACACCACCGGGTACTGGCCGGGGATCTCGTCCAGCTCTTCGACGAAGATGGCGCCCTGGCGCTCCAGCTCCTCGACCACATGGCGATTGTGGACGATCTCGTGCCGCACATAGACCGGGCGGCCGAACCGCTCCAGGGCCCGCTGCACGATCTGGATCGCGCGATCGACTCCGGCGCAGAACCCGCGCGGCGCGGCGAGGAGGATGGTCAGGGGTCGGTGGTTGGGCTGCCGCTGCGGCATGGAGTTCCCGCGTCTGCTCTCTCGCCGGGGAATATAGGGATTTGGGCCCGCCCGGCAATGGAAAATAGGGCGCCGGAACCGCGACGAAATTGCGCCGGGCTTGTGGAATTTCAGGGGCTTAATTAAAGTCCGGACCGAGGATTGGAACAGGTCCCGCCGGAATCATGCGGGGCGGATCGGGGAGCACAGGGATGGCCGAGCCGAACGTGGCGCAGAAGGCGCCGTTCAAGGTCGATGTGGAGGCCGGCAAGGCCTATTGGTGGTGCGCCTGCGGGCGCAGCAAGAACCAGCCGTTCTGCGATGGTTCCCACAAGGGGTCGGAATTCTCGCCGGTGCAGTACGACGCCACCGAGACCAAGACCGTCTTCTTCTGCGGCTGCAAGCATACCGGCACCAAGCCGTTCTGCGACGGCACCCACAAGACGCTGTGACCGGGATGTTGGGAGAGAAATCGGGCCGCCAGATTCGGCGCGGCGGCCTTTTGGCCCTGGTCCTCGCGGCAGGCTTGCCGCTGCTGTCCGCGTGCTCGCAGGCGCCGGCCCACAACATGCCGTGCCCGATGGTGCAGGTGCTGCCCGACGCCGCTTATCTGACGCGCTTTGCGGGCGATTCCGAGGACCTGACCGACACCGCCTTCGAGGCGCGGATCGGTCTCTCCAACCAGGTCTGCCACTACCAGGTGAACACCGATACGCAGAAGACCGTGATCCTCACCGATCTCACCTTGCAGGTGCAGGCCTCGCGCGGCCCGAAGCTCACCGGCGACAAGGCGGACTTCCGGTACTTCGTCTCGGTGACCGGGCCGGGCGGCTCGCATGTCGGCGATCCGAAGTGGCGCAACACCTTCGACGTCAGCATCCCGCTGACCGCCGACAAGCCGACCAATGGCGTCCTCGACAGCCCGACGATTCAGATCCCGGTGAAGAAGGACGAGAACGGCGACTTCTACCGGATCTACGTCTATCTCGACGTGACCCAGCAGGAGCTCGCCTACAACCGCCGCAACCCGAAGCAATGACGCGCCGTCGGCGCGCATTGCAGAAATTTGACGCGCTCCCGACTCGGCCCTAGCATCCGATCCGTCACCCGATGCCGCACCGGCAGCCCTGGGGTCGGATGCGGCGGATGCTTCGCAACCCGGGCATGGGGAGGCGAACGATGACCGACAGCGTCTATCGCGTTTTTGAAGTGATCGGCACCAGCCCAAAGTCCTGGGAGGACGCGGCCATGGCCGCGATCAAGCTCGCCTCGAGGAGCTTGCGCGACTTGAGGGTCGCGGAGGTCGTCGAGCAGGACCTGGTGATCGACAACGGCAAGGTCGAAGCTTTCCGCACCAAGCTCAAGGTCTCGTTCAAGCTTGAGTCCGCCAAGGGCAAGAAGTGAGCGGCGGCTGACGTCGCTGCGCTGCTCATCCGATCGGGCCCGCCTAGCCAATCTTAGTTCAAATGTGCCCCCTTGACGCCGGTCCGTCCCCGGCTCAAGGTTCGCGCGGCTATAGTCGCCGGCGGGAGAGATCGAGCCGCATTCAGGCGAGTGTGGTCCGGCGCCGAAGGAGCAACCGCCCCCGGAAACTCTCAGGCAAAAGGACCGCGGCGACGCAAACTCTGGAAAGCGGTCGAGCCGCGCGCCCTGATCGGGCAAGCGGGAGTCGGCCCACCGAAGGAGTAAACCCGGCGCGCCACGCTGCATGAGGCGTGCGCCGCGTGCATCGGGAAATCTCTCAGGTCCAAGGACAGAGGGGGGTCGCGTTGCCGGTCGATTGGGACCGGCGCCGCGTGCCCGTGACCTGTCTTGCGAGCTGAGAGGATCTTCGTGGAAGCATCCGGTTCCCTGAAGCGTACCGCCCTCTACGACCTCCATGTCGAGCTGGGCGCGAAGATGGTGCCGTTCGCCGGCTACGACATGCCGGTCAATTATCCCCAGGGCATCCTCGGCGAGCATCAACACACCCGCGCCGCCGCCGGCCTGTTCGACGTCTCCCATATGGGCCAGTTCCGCATCACCGGGTCGAATTACGACGCGGCCGCCGCGGCGGTGGAACGGCTCTGCCCGAACGATTTCCGGTCGCTGACGCCGGGGCAGCAGCGCTACGGCTTCTTCACCAACGAGCGCGGCGGCATCCTCGACGATCTGATGGTGACGCGCGACGGCGAGGTCTTGCGCATGGTGGTCAACGCCGCCTGCAAGGAGCCGGATCTCGATCACCTGAAGGCCAATCTGAAGGACGGCAGCAAGGTCGAGGCGCTGCCGGACTTCGCCTTGCTGGCGATTCAGGGTCCGAAGGCCGCGGCCGTCATCGTGCGCCTGGCCCCCGAGAGCGCGAAGATGACCTTCATGACCGGCGCCGCCTTGAAGATCGCGGGCATCGATTGCTACGCGACGCGCTCCGGCTATACCGGCGAGGACGGCTTCGAGATCTCGGTGCCGAACGCCCGTGCCGTCGAGTTTGCGCGCCGTCTGCTCGCTGAGCCGGAGGTGAAGCCGATCGGTCTCGGTGCGCGGGATTCGTTGCGCCTCGAAGCCGGACTGTGTCTCTACGGCAGCGACATCACCGAGCGCACGACGCCGGTGGAGGCGGGGCTGTCCTGGGCGATCGCCGAGCGGCGGCGCAAGGAGGGCGGTTTCATCGGCGCCGCGGTGCTGCAGAAGCAATGGGCGGACGGCGTTGCGAAGAAACGCGTGGGCATCCTGCCCGAAGGCAAGGCGCCGGCCCGCGCCCATACCGAGATCGCCGACGATTCCGGTCGGGAGATCGGCGAGGTCACTTCGGGCGGCTTCGGCCCGTCACTCGGCAAGCCGATCGCCATGGGCTACGTCGCCACCGGCCGTGCTGCCGTCGGCGGGACGGTCAATCTCATGGTCCGCGGCAAGGCGCTGCCCGGCCGCGTCGTGAAGATGCCGTTCGTCCCGCACCGCTATCATCGCAACTGAAGAAACCAACCTCCGGGAGTCCCTCATGAGCGCGATCCGCTACACCAAGGAACATGAATGGGTGAAGGTCGATGGCGACACCGCCACGGTCGGCATCAGCCCCTATGCCCAGGAGCAATTGGGCGACGTGGTCTTCGTCGAGCTCCCGGAGGTCGGCAAGAAGGTGGAGAAGGGCAAGGAGATGGCGGTCGTCGAATCGGTGAAGGCGGCGAGCGAGGTCTATGCCCCGATCGGCGGCGAGGTGCTGGAGGTCAACAGCGCCCTGACCGAGGCGCCCGCCACCGTCAACGAGGACGCCATGGGCAAGGGCTGGTTCGCCAAGCTGAAGCTCGCCAACAAGGCCGAGCTCGACGGCCTGATGGACGAAGCCGCCTACAAGGCCTACTGCGACAGCCTGCACTGAACCGGATCGAACCCATGCGTTACCTGCCGCTGACCGATGAGGACCGCCGGGCCATGCTGGCCAAGATCGGCGCGCCCTCGGTCGATTCGCTCTACCACGACGTGCCCGCCGGCGCGCTCTTGAAGCAGCCGGTCGATCTGCCGCGTCACGCCGGCGAGCTCGAAGTCGAGCGCGCGATCGGCGCCCTGGCGGCGAAGAACCTGGGCACCGGATCGGCGCCAAGCTTCCTCGGCGCCGGCGCCTATCGCCATCATGTCCCGGCCTCGGTCGATCACCTGATCCAGCGCGGCGAGTTCCTGACCTCCTACACGCCCTATCAACCGGAGGTGACCCAGGGGACGCTGCAAACCCTGTTCGAGTTCCAGACCCAGGTGGCGCTGCTGACCGGCATGGATGTCGCCAATGCCTCGATGTATGACGGCGCCACCGCCACCGTCGAGGCGGTGATGATGGCGAACCGGGTGACCCGCCGGAA
>DATKNM010000307.1:0-6983 GCA_035541335.1 Binatia bacterium | reverse complement strand
TCCTTGAAGCCGTGGGCCGGCGCCACGATGCGGTCATCGAAGTCGATGATGGTGCGGATATCGTCGCCGAGAGCGTCGGGACCGCGCTCGCGCAGCATCCAGGCCAGCAGCTCGCGGTGATAGAGCCGGTTGCGCGGTTGCGAGAGTCGCCGCTGCGTGGCCTCGAGATCGATCGGCGCCGAGATGCTGGCCGCCGCCGTCACCGGCGCCATCGCGCCGCGCTCGGCGAGATATTTCAGCACCAGATTGCCGCCGAGGGAGAAGCCGACCAGCACCAGCCCTTGCGCCGCCAGCCTGCCGTCGAGGGCGCCGATCACGCGGTGGAGATCATCGCTGCGGCCGGCGTGGTAGAAGCTCTTGCTGCGGCCCCGCGTCGGCCCGGCGCCGCGCAGGTTGAGGCGCAGCACCGGATAGCCGGCGCGCAGCAAATGTACCGCGCTGGTGCGCATGTAGCTGCTCTCGCTGGAGCCGGTGAGGCCGTGGACCAGGATCACCAGAGGGAAGCCATGGTCTGATATCGGCCTTTGCAGCACGCCGACCAGCCGGTCGCCGGTGCCGTCGGCCATGTCGAAGCCGAGCATCTCGACCGGCCAGTCGGCGATCGGCGGCTTCGGCTTCACCAGCCAGTTGCGGATGGTCTGGAGATCGCCGCCGAGCCAGGGGAGAAGCGGCCGGAACGGCGGCAATCGGTGAATCAGGCTTGCTGCACCAGCCATCGCACGATCGTCTCTATCTGGTCGTCGGCCATCAAGGCCGGTGCATGGCCAATTCCGGCGAACTCGGCGAGTTCCGCTTTCGGGCCGCGTTTCGTCATCGCCTCTGCCGTCTCCGCGCTGAGGAGGTCCGAGCGCTCTCCGCGCAGCACCAGAGTCGGACAGGCGATGCTGTCCCAGCTCGCCCAGAAATCCCAGTCCTTCACCGCCAGCCGTGCGTTCGACGCAATGCCGGGATCATAAGCCAGTCCGTAGCTGCCGTCGGCAAGGAAGCGATGGCTGTGGCGCGCCATATGCTCCCATTGCTGGTCGGTCAGGGGCCCGAACGGTGCATGCACCTCTCTCAAATATGCTTCCAATTCGGCGAGGCTGGCGAACCGCGGGTCGCGGCCGACATAATCGGCGATACGCGCCACCGACGCGCGCGTGAGGACCGGCCCGACATCGTTCACGACCAGGCTGCGGATCGGCGAATTCGGCGCGGCGGCAAGGAACATGCCGATGAGACCGCCCATGGAGGTGCCGATCCAATCGACCTGCGGGACGCCGAGCCGGGCGACCAGCGCCGTCATGTCGGACATGTATTGCGGATAGCCGTAATTCGCCGGGTCCTTCAGCCACTCGCTGCGCCCCCGCCCGACCATGTCGGGACAAACCACGCGAATGGGCGTCGGCTTCCGCCGCAGCGCGTCCGGTGGCGGCACGGCGCCGGAAGTGTCGGCGAGAATAGGCTGTGGCGGCCGGAACCACGCAGCGATGCGCTGGCCGATCGAGCGGCGCGCCGGGGCCGGCTTCCGCGGCTCGGCGAGCGCAAAGTCGATGCCGGTCGCGAGTCGCTGGGCGAGCACGTCGAAATCCCGCCCGTTGCGGGTCAGGCCATGGCAGCAGACGATGACCCGCGCGGCGGCGGGATCGCCCCATTCGGTATAGAACACCTCGTGGAAGCCGCCGGGCGAACAGCCCTGGAAGGAGCCAATCCGCGGCCTCGGCTCGGTCATCTGCATCGCAGGCATCTGCATCGCGGCGCCTCGTTTATGTTGCGCTGCAGCAATTGGGAATTTTCTAGCAGCTTGGCAAGGCCCGGTCACGCCGAAAGAGCGTGAGGCGGCAAAGTCATAACCAATCCTTAACCCTGCGACACTTAGCCTCGATCGATCCTGCACGGCGTATCAGAAACAAAGGTCATGAACTCTCCGCCGGCCGATCGTTGGGAATTCTCCCTGCTGGTGGACCGGACCAGCCGGATCATCGAGGCTCGCGGGTTGTTCGAGCTCTATTTCGGCGTCCGAGCCGGCACCCTCGTCGGACGGCATCTGGTCGCCTATCTCGACGAAAGCGAGCGACTCGCGTTCCTGCGCTACATGTCGCGACTCCGGGTCAGCGGCGAAGTGGAACCGGTGACCGCCACGCTGCACACGCCTGCCGTCGGCGCCAAGCGCTTCGCCATGGCGGCCCGGACCGGCGAAGGCGGTTCCTTCTGGTGGCTGATGTTCGGCCACGAGGAGAACGTCCCGGCGACGCCCCCGCCCCTCAGCGACGCCGAGCAACCGTTCGCCAGCACCGAAGAGATTGCAACCCTGGCCGACGCCCACGACCACGCCAAGTTCCCGCTCGACCTCACGCTGTTCCGCGCGCAGTTCCTGCGCCAGGATCCGCCGCCCAGGCGTTTCACCTCGGAGGCGCGCAAGGCGCTGGACGACGCGCTCGGCGACAGTCTCCGCCCGTACGCGCATCAGCACGTGGTGGCGCGCCCCGACATCGGCGAATACGCCCTGCTGCACGGTCGCGCGAAGTCCGTGATGGAGATGGGGCAAAGGCTGGTGACGGTGGCCCAGCGGCACCGCTTGAGCGCGCGGGCGCTCGGCCTCATTCACGAGACCCGGCGCCTGCCGCTCGAGGTGCCGACCGCGGAGCTGATCCAGGAGATGCGCCGGAAGATCCGCCGCCACAATCACTTCAACGCGCAGTCTCTGGCCGTGAACCTGGGGAGCAACTGGGTGCCCTACGCCGTCAGCAGCGGCAGCGCCCTGCTCCTCCTCGCCGCCTGGCTGCTGATCCGCAGCCGGCAGTAAGCCTCAATGGCCGGCCGCGATCGGCCGGTCGTGCACCGTCACCATGGTTTCCGGATGGAAGCCGTTGAAGCGGGTGGCGAGGGCGTTGGAATAGGCGCCGACCCGGTCGATCTCGATCCAGTCCCCTTCCCGCACGTCCTCCGGCAAGGCGAAGGGCGACGGCAATACGTCGAGGGAATCGCAGGTCGGGCCGTTCAGGGTGAAGTCCCGCGCCGGCGCCGTTGAGGGATCGCCGATCCGGACCAGCCGCGCCGGCAGCTTCAACCCGGCATCGACCGTTTCCGAGAGCGAGCCGTAGATCCCGTCGTTGATGTAGAGCTGATCCTCCTTGCGGAGCTGCACCTGGGTCACGACCGAGATCGCATGCGCGACCAGAGCACGCCCCGGCTCGCACATCAGCACGCAGTCGCGCCGCAGGTTGAGGCGCTTCACCCCGGCCTCGATCGCGCCGACGAAGTCCTCGAGCGGCGGCATGTTGGTGCCGAGATAGGCCGCCGGGAAGCCGCCGCCGACGTCGAGGCCGGCGATCTCCACCTTGGCCTGGTCCAGCACCTGGCCCACGATCTCGAGCGCGACGCGATAGGCATCCGGGTTGAGGCATTGCGAGCCGACATGGAAGGCGATGCCGACGCGGCAGCCGCGGGACTGCGCCTCCTTCAGCATCGCCGCCGCCTCGGCCACGTCGGCGCCGAACTTGGCGGCGAGGTGATAGAGCGTGCCTTCGGCCGGCGGCGTCTTCACGCGGACGTAAATGGTGAGACCCTCCGAGCCCTTGGTCTCCGCCAGGATCTTCTCCAACTCCTGGGGATGATCGATCACGAAGGTGTCGATGTTGTAGACCCGGGCCGAGGTGCCGATCACCGCCCGCGCCTTCACCGGATGCATGAAGTAGCAGGCGCCGTCGGCGAAGCTCTCCCGCACCTGGGCGATCTCCGGCAGCGAGGCGGTGTCGAAATGCCGGATCCCGGCGCGATAGAGTGCGCGCAGCACATCGGGATGCGGATTGCACTTCACGGCATAGAGAACGCGGCCCGGGAAAAGGTCGAGAAACCGCTTCGCCGTCTCGGCGATGATCTCCGGGCGCAGGCAATAGACCGGGTAGCTCGGCTGCAGGGCCGCCACCATCGCCTTCACCGATTCAAAATCCTTCATGCGATCCCTCAAAAGCGCCCGCGATGCGCCGGCGGCGCGGTTTGCACGGTCTTAGCCCAGGCCGAACCCACTGTCATCCCTAGCTGAGCCAGCCGAGTTCGGTTATCTAGATAATAACGAAGAAAAGATTGAGGTTTATCGATGGTCGGCGCAGCAGCCGTGGATTCAGCGGCGCAGCAAGGTCCGCTTTCGGACATCGTCGTCATCGACCTGACGCGGGTCCTGGCCGGGCCGTTCTGCACGCTGCTGCTCTCCGACCTCGGCGCCCGGGTCATCAAGGTGGAGAACCCGGAGGGCGGCGACGATTCCCGACATTACGGCCCCTTCATCAACGGCAAGTCGGGCTATTTCGTCGCCCAGAACCGCGGCAAGGAATCGATCGCCCTCGACCTCAAAGCGCCCGGCGACCTCGCGATCCTGCACCGGCTGCTGAAGCGGGCCGACGTCATCATCGAGAACTTCCGCCCCGGGACCATGGAGCGGCTCGGCCTCGGCTGGGACGCTCTCCATGCCCGCTATTCGCGGCTGATCTATGCCGCGACCTCCGGCTTCGGCCAGACCGGGCCCTATGCCAAGCGCGCCGCCTACGACATCATCGCCCAGGCCATGGGCGGGATCATGAGCATCACCGGCCATGAAGGCGGGCCGCCGACCCGGGTCGGCTCCTCGATCGGCGATCTCGGCGCCGGGCTCTTCACCGCCGTCGGCATCCTGACCGCGCTGCATCACCGCGCAAAGCATGGCGAGGGCATGATGATCGACGTCGCCATGCTGGATTCCCAGGTGGCGCTGTTGGAGAACTCGATCGCCCGCTATTTCGCCAGCGGGCAATCGCCGAAACCCCTGGGTGCGCGGCATCCCTCGATCGCACCCTTCGAGCCCTATCAGACCAAGGACGGCCACGTGGTCATCGCCTGCGGCAATGACGATCTGTTCGCCAGGCTCTGCCGAACACTTGGCTGTGCAAGGGTGGCGGAAGATCCGCGCTTCGCCAAGAACGCCGCCCGCAGCGAGCATGTGCTGCTGCTGAAGGCGACGCTGGAAGACCTGCTGATGCATCACCCGACCCAGCACTGGCTGGACCTGCTGCTGCCGGCCGGCATCCCCTGCGCGCCGATCAACGACGTCGAACAGGCGGTGCACGATCCGCAGATCCAGGCCCGGCACATGGTCTTGCCGGTCGATGACCCGGGTGTCGCGCCGCTGATGGTCGCCGGGCTGCCGATCAAGATGTCGGCCTATCCCGACGCCGACGCGCGGCCGGCGGCGCCGGAGCTCGACGGCGATCGCGCGCGCATCCTCGCCGACTTCCCGTAAGGACCGCCGCGATGGCCCGCGTCCTCAAATGGATCGGCATCGCAGTGTTCTCTGTCGTGGTGCTCGTGGTGGCTGCGGCGGCCGGCGGCTATCTCTGGCTCCGCAGCTCGCTGCCCCAGGTGGATGGCACGGTCGCAGTGCGCGACCTGCAGGGCAAGGCGACCATCGAACGGGACGATCGCGGCGTGGTGACGATCCGGGCCGACCGGCTCGACGACGCCTATTTCGCACTCGGCTTCGCCCACGCCCAGGATCGCCTCTTTCAGATGGATCTGATGCGCCGCCTCGGCGCGGGTCGCCTCGCGGAGGTGGTCGGTCCCCTGGCGGTGCCCACCGACAAGATGATGCGCACTCTCGGCCTCTACCGGATGGCGGTCGAAGAGGTGACGGAGGCGACACCGGAGCTGCAGTCGGCGCTGAAGGCCTATGCCGACGGCGTCAATGCGTTCCTCGACCAGCGAAGCGGCGCGCTGCCGCTGGAATTCCAGCTGCTCCGCTACGCGCCCGAGCGTTGGCGGCCGGTGGACTCCCTGGTCTGGGGCCGGATCATGGCGCTGCAGCTCTCCTCCAACTCCCGGGAGGAGAAGCTCGATCTCAAACTCAAGAAGATGCTCTCGCCGGAGCTGTTCGACCTGCTGCTGCCGGAAGCGCGTTCCCTCGCCGGCCTGCCGGAGCCCTGGTTCGGCAAGCTCAATGTCGCCTCGAACAACTGGGTGGTCGGCCCGCAGAAGAGCAAGAGCGGCGCGCCGCTGCTGGCCAACGACCCGCATCTCGCTCTGACCGCGCCCTCGATCTGGTACCTGGTCCATATCGTGACACCGGAGCAGAGCTGGGTCGGCGCCACCAGCCCCGGCATGCCGATGGTGGTGATCGGCGCAAACGACCGGGTCGCCTGGGGCCTCACCACTACCGCCGGCGATACCGAGGATCTCTATGAGGAGAAGCCGGATGCGGCCGATCCTGCCAAGTACCAGACCTTCTACGGCAGCGCGGCGTTCGCGACACGCGACGAGACCATCAAGGTGAAGGGCGGCAAGGACGTGACCTTCACCGCGCGTTCCACACACCACGGACCCGTGATCTCGGATCTCGACGACGACCGCAAGCCGGAGGATCCGATCCTCGCCCTCGCCGCGGCCTTCCTGCTGCCCGGCGACCGCACCGCCGATGCGCTCTACGCCATGAACCAGGCGCGTTCGGCCGATGAATTCCAGGCGGCGCTCGCGGAGTTCGACAGCCCGCAGCAGAACGTCGTCTTTGCCGATCGCGGCGGCCATATCGGCTTCGTCGCCGCGGGACGGGTGCCGGTGCGCCGCAAGGTGTTCGCGAACAGCCTGCTGCCGGCGCCGGGCTGGATCGACGACTACGACTGGACCGGAGTCATTCCGTTCGACGGCCTGCCGAAGACCCGCGACCCCGCGCAAGGCTGGCTGGCCACCGCCAACAACAAGATCAGCGACAATTTCGATTACTTCATGTCGGGACATTGGCCCGACGACGGTCGCTATCGCCGCATCGCCGAGCTGTTGCAGGCGAAGCCGACGCTCGGCGTCGAGGACTTCGAGGCGATGCAGCGGGACACGCTCTCGCGACCGCTGCACGACCTCGTGCAATCCTGGCTGCCGCAAGTGAAGGATGCCGATCCCGAGGTCGTGCGCATGCTCGCGGCCTGGGACGGCCATGCCGACCGTGACCGGCCGGAACCGCTGATCGCGACCCTCTGGATGTC
>DATKNM010000306.1:0-6776 GCA_035541335.1 Binatia bacterium | reverse complement strand
ATTTCCGGCTTGTCGGTGCGCAACAGATAGGCGGCTGGTTCCCCCCTGTCAACGGAGGCAGGAAGTCACGGAAATCTCATCGATTCTGTTGGATTTCCAGGGAAATTCGGGCGGGTTTCCGCTTGTATCGGGGGGACCGCTTCGGCATGATGCCGCCCGCTCACGGCTAGGCCCCTGACGGGCCTGAAGCGCCGTCCCGCGGCCGGAACCGGCCGCTTGAGCGGCCCCGGAACCAGGAAAGATCCCGGATCATGCTCCAGAATTCGCTCCGCGCCGCACTGTTCGCCGGCGCCCTCGCCCTTGTTTCGGCGGCTGTGCCCGCGCTGGCACAGGACACGAATAACACGCAGACCACCGCACCGGCGCCCGACGCCGCGGCCCCGGCCCAGCCGGAGGCGACCGCGCCTGCCGGCGGCAGCGCCGCGCCGGCGACCGGCGACAACGCCGCTCCGGCGGCGACCGACCAGACCGGCCAGCCCGCCCCCACGACACCGGGCGCCGCGCCGACCCCGCCGGATCCGAAGGAAGTGGTCGCGACCGTCAACGGCAAGCCGATCACCCGCCAGGACGTGATCGATTCCGCCTCCGACCTGCCGCCGCAGTACCTGGCGCAGATCGACCGTATCTTCCCGCAGCTCCTCAACCGCATGATCGGCCTGCAGCTCCTGGTGGCCCAGGGCCGCACCGAGGGTCTGGCCGACGATCCCGAGGTGAAGCACTTCGTCCAGCAGGCCGAGGACCAGGCGATCAGCCAGGCCTATCTACAGAAGCTGGTGCAGAAGGATGTGACCGAGGACGCCATCAAGGCGGTCTACGACGCCGACCTCAAGGACCATCCGCCGCAGATCGAGATCCGCGCCAGCCACATCCTGGTCAAGACCGAGGACGAGGCCAAGGACATCATCAAGCAACTCCAGGGCGGTGCCGACTTCGCCAAGCTCGCGGCGGAGAAGTCGATCGACACCGAGAGCGCCAAGAAGGGCGGCGACCTCGACTGGTTCACCAAAGACACCATGGTGAAGGAATTTTCCGATGCCGCCTTTGCGATGCAGCGCGGCGACGTGAGCAAGGTGCCGGTGAAGACCCAGTTCGGCTGGCACATCATCAAGATCACCGACTCCCGGATGCAGACCCCGGTGCCGCTCGACCAGCGCCGCGACGACATCCGCAAGGCGCTGAGCCAGGAGGCCGTGCACAAGGAGGTGCAGGGCCTGATCGGCAAGGCCCAGGTGCAGTACACCAAGGACGAGTATAAGCTGCCGTTGGCGCCGACCGGCCAATAGGCCGACCGGCGACGCGGCGGCGCTGGAACAAGATCGGGATCGGGGATCGGGCGCGGGAGCATTCGCCCGGCAAACTGGGGGTCATCGCATGAGCCACAAGGCTTCGCCCTTGGCGCCGACGCATGCGCCGAAGCTGCCGGCGCTCGCCGGCGTGCGGCTGGCAGCGCGGGAATGCAACATCCGCTATCGCGGTCGACCCGACGTGATGCTGATGGAGTTCGCGCCCGGCACGACCATGGCCGGCGTGCTGACCCGCTCGCTCGCTTCCTCCGCGCCGGTCGATCTCTGTCGCAAGCACCTCAAAGACGGGAAGGCGCGGGCGGTGCTGGTCAATGCCGGCAACGCCAACGCCTTCACCGGCAAGCTCGGCATCGCCGCGACCCAGACCTGCGTCGCCGCCGTGGCGAAGACACTCGGCTGCCGGAATACCGAAATCTACCCGGCCTCCACCGGCGTCATCGGCGAGCCACTGCCGGCAGAGAAGATCACCGCCAACCTCGCGGCGCTCGCCAAGGACCTGAAGGCGGACGCCTGGTCCGAGGCGGCGGCAGCCATCATGACCACCGACACCTTCCCGAAGCTCGCCTCGCGTACGGCAAGGATCGGCGAGGCGACGGTGACCATCAACGGCATCGCGAAGGGCTCCGGCATGATCGCGCCCGACATGGCGACCATGCTGGCATTCGTCGCGACCGACGCCAAGCTGCCGGCGGAGATCCTGCAGGCGCTGCTGAAGAAAGGCGCCGATCGCTCGTTCAACTGCATCACCGTCGACGGCGACACTTCCACCAGCGATACGCTGCTGTTGGCGGCAACCGGCCAGGCCAGGCACGCGAAGCCGAAATCGCCGGGCGATCCGCTGCTGAAGGAGTTCCGCGAGGCGCTGGAGTCGCTGCTGACCGATCTCGCGGTCCAGGTGGTGATGGACGGCGAAGGCGCGGAGAAGCTGGTCACGATCGACATCACCGGCGCCGCCAGCGCGGCGGCGGCGCGGAAGATCGGGCTCTCGATCGCGAACTCGCCCCTGGTGAAGACCGCGATCGCCGGCGAGGACGCGAACTGGGGCCGCATCGTGATGGCGGTCGGCAAGGCCGGCGAGAAGGCCGATCGCGACCGTCTCGCGATCAAGATCGGCGGCGTGCTGATCGCCGCCAAAGGCCAGCGCGTGCCGGATTACGACGAGGCGCCGGTCGCGAGGCACATCAAAGGCCGCGATATCAAGATCGAAGTCGATGTCGGCGTCGGCGCCGGGCGCGCCCGGGTCTGGACCTGCGACCTCACGCACCGCTATATCGAAATCAATGCCGACTACCGGAGTTGAACTCGCGACCCGGCGGCTGATCCTCCGCGCGCTCGCACCCCGCGACGCCGCGGCGATTGTCGACCAGGTCAACGACTGGGACGTGGTGCGCTACACCAGCGCGATTCCCTATCCCTATAACCAGGGCATGGCGGACGCCTTCATCGCCGGCCAGGCGGCGCGCTGGTCCTCCTGGCCGGGTGACCGCGTTCCCGACGAGGAGGTCGCCTTCGCCATCGAGCGCAGCAGTGACCGGCAGCTGGTCGGCTGCATCGGGCTGCAGCCGGCCGAGGTCAATGGCGGGCTGGAGTTCGGCTATTGGATCGGCAAGCGCCATTGGGGCGAGGGCTATGCCAGCGAGGCGGTGGCGCGGCTCGCCCGGTTCAGCTTCGAGAAGCTGAAGGTCGAGGAGATCTGGGCGGCGGCGGTGCCGCTCAACGATGCTTCGCACCGTGTGCTGGAGAAGAACGGCTTCGCCATCGTCGCCGCCGGCGAGCGCGCCTCGGAAGTGCGCGGCCATTCGCTCCCCGTCATCATCCGGAAGCTGACCCGTGCCCAATGGGCGGCGGCGCAGGCGACCGTCGCCTGAGAAAGGACTGGGGGCTAAGTTGGACCGGGCCGTGGTCGCATGACGCTCCGTATCCTGACGGTGGTCGCCGTGGCCCTGGTGGATCCCGACGGGCGGGTGCTGCTGGCACAGCGGCCGGAAGGAAGGTCGATGGCCGGGCTCTGGGAGTTTCCCGGCGGCAAGATTCATGAAGACGAAAGCCCGGAAGCCGCGCTGATTCGCGAGCTCCAGGAGGAGCTCGGCATTGACGTCGCCGAAGCCTGCCTCGCGCCCTTCACGTTCGCCTCGCATCGCTACGAGGCCTTCCACCTGCTGATGCCGCTCTACGTCTGCCGCCGCTGGAAGGGCACGCCGGTCGCGCGCGAAGGCCAGACATTGGCCTGGGTGCGGCCGGAGCGGCTCGGCGAGTACCCGATGCCGCCCGCGGACGAACCGCTGGTCGCGATGCTGCAGGATCTGCTGTGAGCGGCCTCAGAAGCCGATCACGATGGTTAATTTAGTGTAAATTTGTAACGAACATCGCCTTTTTCGTCAGATCAACCGGGTATGCAGCGGCATATCCTCTCCATGGGGACGCCTCGGATCGGGGGACCATGGGCATGCGAATTGCGACCGCCGTCGTCGTTACGGCAGCATTGGCTTCCTGCGGTTCAGCACTCGCCGACGTGAAAGACGTCAGGGTCGGCGCGATGGAGCAAGTGCAGCGCTCCGTCTACGGCACGCCGCCGGATGGCGCAGAGGAAGTGAAGCGCAAAGGCGACGGCGTCCTCTACGCGGAGTCGCTGGAGACCCGCGACGCCAGCCGCGCCCTGATCGGCTTCATCGACGGCTCCAACCTCGCGCTCGGCGCGAAGACGAGAGTGATGATCGACGAGTTCGTGTTCGATCCGAAGAAGGCCGAAGGCAACGCCGTCCTGAAGATCGCAGTCGGCACAATGCGCTTCGTCACCGGCGGAATGCCCAAGGGCGGCACCGTCATCCAGACGCCGACAGCCAGTTTGACGCTGCGCGGCACCGACGTGACGGTGCACGTCCATCCCGACGGGACGACCGACATCTCGGTGCGCGAGGGGCTGGTCGAGACCCACAACAAGCTGACCGGCGCCACGACGACGCTCGGCCCGGGTGAAAGCCAGACCGCGAGCCAGGCCGGCAACCAGGATTTTTCGGGCGACAACGACCAGTATGGGCTGAATGGTGATTCGTTGACGAACACCGATCACAAGGTCGCCGAGAGCCTGCCGGACAACACCACGACCACCAAGGTGGCCTCCGCTCCGGCCCCCGCCCCGACCCATTCCAAGCCGTCCAGCGGCCCCACGGGCGGTTCCACCGGCGGTTCCACGGGCGGCACGACCGGCGGCGATGGTGGTGACGGCGGCGACAATGGTGGCGATGGCGGGAATGACGGCCAGGACAGCGGCCATGGCTGCCACCATCACTGATCGCCGGTTGCGCGCTCGCGATGTGAGCCTCGTCACTGAACCCGGCTTGTCGGTACGCCGGCGCCGCCCAATCGCACCTGCGTTGTGAGAAGTATCACTGACCGAGAGCGCCGACGCGCCTACTGATCTCCCTGCATTCGCATCGAAGCCGGGCCTTTTCGCGCTTCGAACTTCTTCAGGGAGAGAACCATGCGTTACCAGATTGCCGCCGCCCTCGCCGCCGTCGCCTGCGTCGCAATCAGCGGCATGGCCAATGCAGACCAGATGGAACAGGTCGGCGTCGTTGAAGCGGTCTCGCAGACCGCCTACGGCACCTCGCCCAATGCCGGTCGCACCGAGATGCACCAGGGCGACCCGGTGATCCATCGCGAGCTCATCGAGACCTCCGACCAGGGCGGTCTCCTCGCGAAGCTCGCCGACGGCTCGAAGCTGACTCTCGGCGCCGACAGCAAGGTGCAGGTCGTCGCCTATGGCTATCAACAGGGTGTGATCGGCGACGCGATCATCGCCCTCGCCGCCGGCAGCATGCGCTATGTCACCGGCGCCATGCCGAAGGGCCATACCATCATCTACACGCCGGCCGCCTCGATGGTGCTGACCGGCACCAATGTCATGATCAGCGTCGATGCCCGCGGCACCACGCACCTGGTGGTCGATGAGGGCGCGGTCACCGTGCGCTCCAAGACCACCGGCGAGGACACCGAGTTCAGGGCCGGCCAGAGCGTCGATATCACCCGCGACGGCTATACCCAGACCAGGGCGGTCGTGATCGGCGATCCGCTGGTGGATCACGGTTTCGCGATGTGATCGGCGTCCTGCCGATGCACCACACCGCATCGGCGGCGCAGCTCGCGACGACCCGGCCGCGGCGACCCGCAAGACGCCGCGGCCGGCACCAGAAGCTACCCGGCTAACCCATTGCCGGGTGGACACTAATCGCTGATCGAACCGCGCGCCGCCATGCCGGTACTCACTGTCGTGCGACGACGTTCGGGGGATCGACCAGCTGCAAAGCAGCGCGGTGCCGGCTGTGAGCGGCGTCACTCGACCGGGCACCCCACGCGGTTTAGTCAACGCGCCCGCAACGCCCATCGGTTGCGCCCTCAGGAGAGAAGATCATGCGTGCCCCCTTTGCCGTCACCCTCGCCACTTTCCTTCTCGCAGCGCTGAACGGCACTGCCGTCGCGGCCACCATCGGCGACGTCGAGGCGGTGAAACAGACCGCCTATGGCACGCCGCCGAACGCAAGCAAGGTCAGCAAGCATGAGGGCGACAATATCGCCTTCAACGAGCTCCTGGAGACTCTCCAGAAAAGCGGCATGCTGGTGAAGTTCGACGACGGCTCCAAGCTGACGCTCGGCGCCAACAGCCGCGTGCTGGTGGACAACTTCGTCTACGACCCCAGCAACAGCGGCAGCAAGGCACTGGTCTCGATCCCGACCGGCACCTTGCGCTACGTGACCGGTTCGATGCCGAAGGGCCACACCACGATCGACACGCCGACTGCGACCATGGTCCTGCGCGGGACCAACGTCACCGTCGGCGTCGGCGCGGACGGCACCACGGCGCTCTTCGTCCAGGAAGGCAAGGTCAGCGTCCACAACAAGCTCACAGGCGCCGACACCGAGGTCGATGCCGGCAGCGGCGTCGATATCTCGGCCAATGGCATCAACGCCAGCGACAATTCGCGGACCGGCGACCCGGTGGTGGACGGAGGCTTCGCCGACAACGGCGACTTCGGCACCGGCGGCAAGATCATCGGCACGCCGGAACAGCGACGCGGCGAAGACACTCCGAGCCGCCCGGAGAAGGCGAAGAAGTCCGGCGGCAACACCGGCGGCGGGAAGCCCGGTGGTGGAAAGACCGGCGGCAGTACCAGCGGTGGTGGCACCAGTGGCGGCAACGCGAATGGTGGCTCTAGCGGTGGCGCCAGCGGCGGCATCAACGGCGGCTGACGCGATCCCGCACCCGAGGGTGTGACAGTTCTGTGAACGGCGCCCACGTGGCGCCGTTCATCTTTGCTTTACTATGCAGCCGGCCTCGGCGTCGTGTCCGGACTTGCGCCGACCCATGCGGCCCGCGCCGACACGGTCGAGGTCGGGGCCATGGAACAGGTCGGGCGCACCGTCTATGGCACGCCGCCCGCCGGCAGCGAGGCGGTCAAGCGCAAGGGCGACGGC
>DATKNM010000305.1:0-2391 GCA_035541335.1 Binatia bacterium | reverse complement strand
CGACGGGTTGATCAACGAGTATTGCAATCCCTGCGAGGCGATCCACGACGGCCGCGCCGTCGAGATGATGCCGCTCGAAGGCCTGGAGCATTTCTCGCTCGATGGCATCGACTACGAATGCTTCAACACCTCGGGCGGCCTCGGCACCCTGGTCGAGACGCTGGACGGCAAGGTCGAGAGCCTGAACTACAAGACCGTGCGCTACCCCGGCCATTGCGCGGTGATGAAGATGCTGCTGGAGGACCTGCGCCTCCGGAACCGCCGCGAGCTCCTGAAGGACATCATGGAGCAGTCGCTTCCGATCACCCACCAGGACGTGGTGCTGATCTTCGTCACCGCCACCGGGATGCGGGAGGGCCGGCTCACCCAGGAGAGCTACGCCAAGAAGATCTACGCCAAGGAAGTTTCCAATGGGTCCAAAGGGGGCCATCTCATGAGCGCGATCCAGATCACCACTGCCGCCGGGATCTGCGCCATGGTCGATCTCCACTTCGACGGCCGGCTGCCGAAATCCGGCTTCGTCCGCCAGGAGATGTGCGACCTCGACCACTTCCTCGAGAACCGCTTCGGCCGGCACTACGAATAGAGGAAACGTCGAGCCTAGGGCGCGGCCTTCAGCAACTCGGCCAGGAGCTCGTAGCACAGCACGGCCTCGCCGCGATCGGGGTTGTAGAACGCCTTGGGCTCGCCGCACTGGGTGAGCAGCGCCGTCATCGGCCGCGGCATCGCGAGGGTGGCGTTGAGGTCGTCGGCCAATACCTGGAAGAGGCCGTTCTTCTGCATGGCGTCGGCGATCGCCTGGTCGGCGTCGTCCAGGGTGGGCGCGAAGGCGAGGCGCAGCACCGGCTCGCCTTCGGAAGGCGCTCCCTCGGGCGCGGCGCGCATCGGCGCCGGTGCGCCCGGGACTCTGCGGAACGGCTGCAGCCAGCCCGCCCATTTCTTTGCTGCATCCTGATAGCGCGCGACGCAGGCCTTGCGGTCCTCGCCGCCGAGGCCGGCATGCTGCGCGATGTCGCCGTGGCTTTGCGGATCGGCGCCATAGATGAGGCAGGCGAGGGCGCGGCGCCGATCCGCGCCGAAACCGGCCGGCAGGGGGCTCGCGGCGCCGGCGGGTTTCGCGCCGAGCCAGGCATTGATCCAGCCGACCAGCGCCTCCATGGCGGCGGAGCCGCTCTCGTCGCCGGCATTCTCGCCGGCCAGGGCGACGGCGCCCGCATCCAGCGTCATGTCGGTGCTGCCGGGGGGCGCGAAAGCCGAGAGCACCGTCCGCTCGAACAGGAAGACCGAGGCGCCGACGAAGTAGTCCCCGGCGAGGGGATTGGGGCCGTTCTCGGCCGACGCCGTCCTCGGCGCGGCCGGCACGCACGCGAGGAGCAGGATCGCGGCATGCCGAAGCCGGCCGCGCCCGGCGTTACGGAACGCGACCTTGTTGCGCATTAACCATGAATCTGCCCGTCATCGATCCACCACACGGGCTTGTCCCCATCCGGCATCCTGGCATATGCGCGCCAGACCCTTGCACGCCGGATACTTGCAAGACCGAGCACAGCCTATAGATTGGCCCACGATTCGTCACCCTCGATCCGTCATTCGCCTTCCGCGATCCAGGCCCCTGCGACTCATGCCCCTCACACAGGCCAATCGAAGCAGCCGCGAATCATCCTGGTTCTGGCGTGGCGTCCGGACGCTGGTGGGCGCCGCGGTGCTCGGCCTGCTGGTGGCGACCGTGGCGCCGTTCGCGCGGGGGGCCATGCCGCTGCTCGGGCTTTTCGAGCATTTCTCGGCCCAGCTCGGCGCCGCCGCGCTGCTCGGATTCATCGTGACCCTGCTGCTCGGCATGCGCCGCTGGATGGTGGTGGCGCTCGCCCTCATCGTCTGGCACGGCATTGCGCTCTTTCCCTTCCTGCCGTCTCCGGCCGCGAGCGAGGTCGCGGCCGCCGGCGCGCCGCCGCCGCTCAAGGTCCTCTCGCTCAATCTCTGGTACATGAGCGAGCAGCGGCCGGAAACCGTCAGCTACCTGCTGGGTAGCGGCGCCGACGTGATCGGCACGGTCGAAACCACCAACGAATGGCGCCGCGACCTGGAGGCGCTGCAGACCGTCTATCCCTATCACGTGGATTGCGTCGGCAAGGTGTTCCGCTGCGGCGTCGCGCTGTTCTCCAAGCTTCCGATCACGGACTCCTTCGCCGACCGCATCGACGGCAAGCTGCCGACCGTGGTCTGGGCGAAGCTCGAGTGGCAAGGCGTGCCGATCACGGTGGCCGAGCTGCAGATGATCAATCCGCTGATCGGTCTCCGCGAGGGCTTCCAGATGCAGCAGGAAGCGACCGCCGCCGCCTATTTCAAAACACTGCCGGGCGACCTCGTGGTGATGGGCGACTTCAACAGCGC
>DATKNM010000304.1:0-5976 GCA_035541335.1 Binatia bacterium | reverse complement strand
CATGATTTCGTTCCAGCTTTGGCTCGCCTTCGCGGCTGCAGCAGCGGTGGTGATCGCGATTCCCGGACCGACCACCCTCATGGTCACCGGGCACGCCATGAGCTCAGGGTCGCGGGTGGCGCTGGCCAGCCTGGTCGGCGTGGCGCTGGGCGATTTCACGGCGATCGCCTGTTCGGTGCTTGGATTCGGCGCGGTCCTGGCGGCCTCTGCGGAAGCCTTCCTGGTGTTGAAATGGGTCGGCGCCGCCTATCTGGTCTATCTCGGCATCAGGCTCTGGCGGGCGCCGGCGGTTCCGCTCGGCGCCGCGGCGGCCTTGCAGAAGGGACGGCGCAGCGTCGGCCGCGCCATCGCCGAATCCTTCTCGGTGACCGTGCTCAATCCGAAGGGCATCCTGTTCTTCGCCGCCTTCATGCCGCAGTTCATCGACCCCCACCGGGCGACCCTGCCGCAGGTGATGGTCCTCGCCGTGACGTTCGAGACCCTCGCCGCATCGATCCAGGCCGGCTACATCGCCATGATGACGCGGGCGCGCCGCGTCATGGATTCGCCCCGCGCGATCCGCATCATGAATCGCGCGGGCGGCTCGATGCTGATCGGCGCCGGCCTGCTGACCGCCACCATCCGGCGCGGCAACTAGCCTAGAGCGCGGCCGGCTTTCGACCCAGGCTGCCCGGTCCCGCCGCCGGCGCATTGACATCGACGAAGGCCAGCATCGCGGCGAGGCGGCCGTCGGCGGGCGTGTCGAAGCCGACCGCGCCCTCGAAGCTCTCCGGATTGCGCCAGGTGCCGAACAGCATGTCCCAGACCGGGAGATCGCCGTAGTTCCAGGCATGGACATCGCGTTGGTGATGGATGCAATGCGCCTCCGGGCGCTGGATCAGATGGCCGAGCCAGCGCGGCGTGCGCATGTTGAGGTGCTGGAAGTAGGAGTAGAAGTTGGCGACGTAGCCGGTCAGTGCCGCCGCCACCGGATCGAGGCCGAGCACGAAGGTCGGGATCACGGTGCCCATCGCCATGAAGACCGAGAACTCCAGGGGATGGAACAGGTTGGCGCCGGACATGTCCATGCGCTGCGGACTGTGGTGGATCTGGTGAAAGAGTCGCCACATGACCGGGAAGGTGTGGGCGCTGCGATGCCAGGCATAGGCGACCAGGGAGACCGCGAGATAGCCGACGACCGTGCCGCCGACCACGCCGAGCCCGGTCAGATCCATCAATCGATGCCGCGCCAGCCAATCCGGATTGAGCAGCAACGGCACCGTGCTCGCCAGCACGCCGGCGACCAGCAGGAACGCGATGCCTTGCAAGCGCCAGAACCGGATCGGCGGAAAGTGCCGCGCCGGAAACAGGGCCTCGAGGGCCAGCATGACGAGGAACGTGACTGGAACCAGCAGGCCGAGCAGATCGACGATGCTCATGGGAGCCTCCCGACGGGTTGCTGAATCGTGGCCTTACGACGTAAGGTCGTAAGTGAACGTGAGACTTACGGTGTAAGAATGCAAGCTCGGAAGCAGGCCGGTGCCGGTCGGCGTGACGGCCGTCACAGAAAACCGACGGCCAGATCCGCCGATCGCAAGAAGAAGCAGGCTCTCAGCGGCGACCGGATCGCCGCGGCCGCCTTGGACCTGGTCGATCGCCAGGGCCTGGATGCCCTGAGCTTCCGCCGCCTCGGCGAGATGCTGGGCTGCGAGGCGATGAGCCTCTACCACTATTACCCGAGCAAGGCGCATCTCCTCGATGCCGTCATCGACCGGGTGTTCGGCGCGCTGACCGTGCCGCCGCCGGGCGTCGATTGGATCCAGCGCCTGCGCGAGGCCTGCCGCAACTACCGCGCCATGGCGCTGGCGCATCCGAGGCTCTATCCGCTGATGGCGGTCCACCGCATGAACACGCGTGTCGGCGTCCGCAAGCTCGACGAGGTGATCGGTCTCTTCCGCGACGGCGGATTCGACGACGCGACGGCGGCGCGGCTGTTCCGCAGCGTCGGCTATTACCTCACCGGGGCGGCGCTCGACGAGACCGCAGGCTATGCCAAGGGTCCGTCGGCGGCCGAGCCGGTATCGGACGCGGAGATCGCGCGCGACTGCCCGAACCTCGCCGCGGCCGCGCCCAGCTTCAGGCCCGACCGGTTCGAGCGGACGTTCGAAGCCGGGCTCGACCTCTTGCTTGACGGAATCGCGCGAATGCGGCGAGGGTAGGGCCGCTTCCCCCCACAGAGGTTATGGGCGACCGCCGTCTCGGACTCCGCTATGAATCCCGTCCCTCCATTCATCGCGGGACATCATCATGGCACTGACGTTCTACTACGGCTCCGGCTCGCCCTATGCCTGGAAGGTCTGGCTTGCGCTCGAGCATAAGGGGATTCCGCATGAGGCCAAGCGCCTCACCTTCGATCCCGACCAGACCAAGACGCCGGAATTCCTGAAGATCAATCCGCGCGGCCGGGTACCGGCGATCGTCGATGACGGCTTCGCGCTCTACGAATCGAACGCCATCGCCGAATACCTCGAAGACCGCTATCCGGAGAAGCCGCTGCTGCCCAAGGACGCGAAGGCGCGCGCCGTCGCCCGCCGCCTGATGGCGGAGGCGGATGCCTATCTCGGTCCCGTCGTCGGTGAATTTTCCGAGGCGACGCTCTATACCAAGAAGGAGGAGCGGGATCCGAAGCTGATCGCCGAGAAGAAGGTGAAATTGGACGAAGAGCTGGCGCGCTGGTCGAAGGCCTTGCAGGCCGACCACTTCGCCGGCGCGCTCAGCCTCGCCGATTTCGCGATCTATCCCTGGATCCGCATCCTGCCGCGCATCGAGGAGCGCGAAGCCGGCCTCGGTTACAAGCGCGACTCACTTTCCGCCAACCTCGCCGCCTGGCTGAAACGCATCGAAGCCTTGCCCTATTACGACAAGACCATCCCGCCCCACTGGAAGGGATGAGTCTGCGGTGCCCTTGGATTTCCCTCCCCCTTCAGGGGGAGGGAATCAGGCCGAGATTCAGAAGGCAGGGGCGCTGCGTTTCTTCGCCTCCATCATCGCATCGACGCTCCAGTCGCCGCCGCCCGCGAACACCAGGTAAAGATAGAGGAAGCAGAAGAGCACGGCGGCATCGCCGCTGTTGAGGGCGGGGAAGAAGCTGTGCGGGAAATGCTCCAGGAAATAGGCGAAGGCCATCTCGCCTGACATGATGAAGGCTGCCGGCCGGGTGAAGAGACCCAGCACCAAGAGTAGCCCGCCGAAGGTCTCGATGACGCCGGCCGCGCCGAGCAGGGAGAAGAGCGGAATCGGCATCCGCATCGGCGCCGGGAAGCCGATCAGCTTCATCAAGCCGTGTTCCAGGAACAGCAATCCGGCCACTAGGCGCAGGACGCTGAGCAGATACGGCGCCAGCGGGCTGAGCGCAGCGGACAGGCGGGCTTCCAGCGACATCACGGGGACTCCCTCGAGATTGCACGCGTGATATGGCAACCATGGCAGGTTCCTGCCGTCGCGCAACTCGCAAGGTTTTGAAACGTCCGCCGGGAATAAACCGCCTTCAGATGCGGTTGTATTCCACCACTTCTGTGATTCGCCGGGCCCTCGTTCGCCGCCCCTTATCGCCGGGATGCTTGACGTTTCGAGGGCGCGCCGGGCCGGTGTAGCAGGGGGCCGGCCGAGCGATGGGATCCCGGCAGTCGATCTCGCCGTTGGCGAACAGATGCAGCATCTCGCCGTTCTTCACGACGATCTCGTAGCAGGATACGAAATCGATATAGCCGCGTCGTTTCAACTCGCTCAATTCGCGGGACACGGTCTCGATGGTGAGGCCGAGATAATCGGCGATGTCCATTCGCCGCATCGGAAGTTGCACCCGGCACTTCGAATGCGTGCGCCGCATGATGCTCAAGAGCAGCCAGGCGATGCGCTCCCGTGCCGTCTGGCGGCCGAGCATCACGAGATGCTCCTGGGTCGTGAACAGCGACCGGGCCAGCAGGCGGAGCAGCAGGTTGCAGACCGCCGGCGTCTGCTCGCTGAGCGCTTCGAGCTGCGCCCGGGGATAGCTGATCACCGTGGCGTCAGTGATGGCTTCCGCCGTGAAGCCGTGCTCGCTCTGCCAATCGAGCCCGATGAGGTCGCCGGGCAGATAGAACTCGACGATCTGGCGCCGCCCATCGCGGAGCAGCCGCGAGGTCCGGATCGCGCCGCTGACCACGCCGTAGACGCAATCGGAGGCATCGCCCTCGCGATAGAGCGCGGCATTGTGTCGGACCGCCCGCGGAACGCCCATCGGCAATGCGGCTTTGGAGAATTCGTTCTGCCAGCGACGGATCTCGGCTTCCGCCGGATGCCCGGCCAAGGACGGACAGTGTCCGGCCGCGCGTTCGGAAATTCGGATTCTGCCAGACATTGCGGCTCCCCCTGCCGTTCCCAGGGTTAATCCAAATATTCCTGGCGGCGAATTGCACGCTCTTTTTTGTGAAACGTAGATTTTTATAAAGCTCTGATCCGAATTAATTATTCCCCCACCTGTCGGCGCGCAGGGTGTAGGAGGGGATGGAATTTGATGTGAATCAAAGCCGATATCGTCTCAGCTAGCGCATCGAAACGCGCGTATAGCCCTTCTCGGCCATGCAGCGGTCATAGCCGTCGCCGCTGGCCGAGGTGACGGCACCGGCGACGAGGCCGATCACCCCGCCGGCCCCGGCACCGACGATCGCACCCACGTCCGCGCCGCCGGAGGAGGCACCGATGATGGCGCCTTGGGCCGCGCCGAGCGCGGCGCCACCGAAGAAGCCCGCGACCAGCGGCCCGATCTCGCGGCAGGCGGAGGCATCTGCTTGCAGCTGCTGCGGATTCGGCTGCGCCCCGCCCTCGCGCAGGAAGGTCGCGTCGCTGGCGCAGCCCTGCAGCAGCAGCGCGGCCAGGGCGAGCGATGCCAGCTTGCGGATCGGTTTTCGGCGAAGAAGGGAACGCACCCGGAGCCCCTCGCGCATGGGTAGAGGAAGATTCTACGCCGCCCGCGAAAGAGGGGAAAGTGGGTGGGAGCTATAGCAGCAACCGCCAATCGCTCCGTTCCTGGCCAGCACGGTCCGCCGTCGGCAGGCCCACATCCTTCAGCATGTAGTCCGGCCAGGTCTGAAAATCGATCGACGACGCCCGGTCAATGGGACGGTGTCCAGCCCAGAGCCGGCCGAGACGGGCCAGAACCCCCGAGGCCCAACCGCTGCCTTGCCGTGGAAGCTCCAGTGATCGCGCCATGTTCCGCTCCTCCAAGCCCAAACTGCACTTATGTCGTGATGGGGAAAATGGCCTCGACACCGTGGGACGACAAAGCGATTGTCAGGGGAAGAGCATAAGGCTGCCTTATGGATGGAGATGGGAGCGGATGCCGAAGGATTTGGAGCCTCCATTCCAGTCGCTGTTGCCGCCGCTGACTGCGATCCGCGCCTTCGAGGCTGCGGCCCGGCATCAGAGCTTCACCCGGGCGGCGGCCGAGCTCGGCATGACCCAGGCGGCGGTGAGCTATCAGGTGAAGCTGCTGGAGGACCGTGTCGGGAAGCCCCTGTTCCATCGCCTGGCGCGCCGGGTCGAGCTCTCCGAGGCGGGGCGGCGCCTCGCCCCTGCCATCGCCGAGGCCTTCGAGACCCTGCACGCCGCCTTCGCCGAGATGCGCGAGCGGGACGATTCCGTGCTCGCCATCAGCGCGGTCCATACCTTCGCCACCAACTGGCTGGTGCCCCGGCTCGGCGGGTTCCAGAAGGCGCATCCCGAGATCGCGGTCCGGATCGAGCTCTCCGGCCGCGCGGTGGACTTCACCCGCGAGGAGTTCGACATCGGGCTGCGCGGCGGACGCGGCGTCTGGCCGGGCCTCCGCGCGCATCAGCTCATCCCGATCACCTTCACGGCGCTCTGCGCCCCGGATTTCATCGAGCGCCATGGACCCTTCCGCGAGCCCGCCGATCTCCTCAAGGCGCCGCGGCTCGACGCCCATGACGAATGGTGGCG
>DATKNM010000303.1:0-11139 GCA_035541335.1 Binatia bacterium | reverse complement strand
CTTGGGCAAGAACCAGGGACGCGGCATGGCCTGCGGCTTCTGGTTCAACTTCGGCGGCCAGTCCTGCGTCACCCTGAACATCGGCGTCGACGGGACGGTCGGCGTGGTGACGGGTTCGCCGGATATCGGCGGCTCCCGCGCGTCCATGTGCCTGATGACGGCGGAAGAGCTCGGCATTCCCTATGAGAAGGTGCGTTCGGTCGTCACCGACACCGGTTCGCTTGGCTACAACGACGTGACCGACGGCAGCCGCACCACCTTCGCGACCGGCATGGCCTGCATCCTCGCCGCGCGCGACGCGATCAAGAAGCTCTGCGCCCGCGCGGCGCAGATCTGGGGCATTCCGGAGGACGCGGTCACCTGGGACGCAGGCTTTGCCAAGCCCGCGGGCGGCAACGCCGGCAACTTCCCGCCGATGTCGCTGAAGGAGATCGCCGCCCAGGCCGCCTCCACCGGCGGCCCGATCGCCGGCCACCACGAGTACAGCGCCGACGGGGCCGGCGTCAGCTTCGCGACCCATATCTGCGACAGCGAGGTCGATCCGGAGACCGGCTTCACCAAGATCCTGCGCTACACCGTGCTGCAGGACGCGGGGAAGGCCGTGCATCCCTCCTATGTCGAGGGCCAGTTCCAGGGCGGCGCAGTCCAGGGCATCGGCTGGGCCTTGAACGAGGAGTACATCTACGGCAAGGACGGCCGGCTGCAGAATGCGGGCTTCCTCGACTACCGCATCCCGGTCTGCTCGGACCTGCCGATGATCGACACCGTCATCCTCGAAATCCCGAACCCGGGCCATCCCTACGGCGTCCGCGGCGTCGGCGAGACCTCGATCGTCCCGCCGCTCGCCGCCGTCGCCAACTCGGTCTCGGCCGCGGTCGGCGTCAGGATGTGCGAAACGCCGATCTCGCCGCCGAAGCTGCTGGCGGCGCTGGATCGGAAGTCGGGCATGAAGAAGGCGGCGGAGTAGACCCTCCCCGCATGGCCAAGGTGATCATCTGGAGTTCGCTGAAGTCCCATACCGGGGGCGAGGCGAACCTCGAGATCGCGGCCGCGAACGTGAAAGACCTGCTGGCCCGGCTAGGCGAGACCTATCCGGGCCTGCAGCCCCAGCTGCAGCGCGGCGTCTCCGTCTCCATCGACGGCGTCATCTTTAGGGACGGCTGGCTGCAGCCGCTGAAGCCCGACAGCGAGGTCGTCCTGCTGCCGCGAATGGTCGGCGGCTGACGGACCTGGAAGATCGACGCCTCCCCGTCGACATCAGCCTTCGGGTTTGCGCGCAGGCCGTGGGCGATATCCGACTGTAGTCCTGACCGTCAAGAAGCTCATCCTGTGCGCGTCGCCGAGCGCTATCGCTATAGTGGTCGCGTCGAATCGTCCCGGCCAGCGAGCCAGCGGAGGGAAGATGGCGCTGATCGACGACTATCGGAATCGCATCGTCGAGACCCTGGATCGCGTGCTGGCGACCCAGCGCGAGGCGATCACCACGGCGACGGCCTGGGTGGCGGAGAGCTGGGCGACCGGCGGCCTCGCCTACGTCACCGGCAGCGGCCATTCCCACATGATCGCCGAGGAGGTGTTCTATCGCGCTGGCGGGGCTGCACCGGTGCAGGCGATCCTCGATCCCGCGCTGATGCTGCACCAGGGTGCGCAGCGCTCGAGCCAGCTCGAACGGGTCGAGGGCTACGCCGAGACCGTGCTGCAGAACTACCCGGTCGGCGCCAAGGACGTGTTCTTCGTCGTCTCCAATACCGGCCGCAACGCCTTCCCGATCGAGGCGGCGCTTCATGCCAGGGCGCGTGGCGCCCGCGTCGTCGCCGTCACCTCGCTCAATTCCGCGAACCGCGTCGCCTCGCGCCACAGCAGCGGCCGGCGGTTGCACGAGATCGCCGACCTCACGCTCGACACCCAGGTCCCCCACGGCGACGCCGCGATCGCGCTCAAGGCCCGCGACGCGACCATGGGCCCGACCTCCACCTTCGCCGCCGGCTTCATCATGAACGCGATCATGGCAACCGCCGTCGAAGCGCTCGCCACGCGCGGCATCACGGTCGATGTCTATCGCAGCGCCAACGTCGACAACAGCGACGCCGAAGCCGTCGTCGCGCGGTGGCGCGGCAGGATCAAGGGGCTTTAGAAGCTAAGCGAACCGCGCGCCGAGGCCGCCGTCCACGCGCCAGTTGGTGCCGGTGACGAAGCTCGCCTCGTCGGAGAGCAGGAAGGCGACGCAGTTGGCGATCTCCAGCGGCTTTCCCATCCGGCCCATGGCGTGGACGCCGAGGACCTCGCGCTTTTTCTCCGGCGGCTGCATGCCGAACCACTCCTTCAGCAGCGGCGTCTCGGTGTAGCCGGGGCTGAGCGCGTTCACCCGGACTTGCTGCGGCCCGACCTCGAGGGCGAGGCTGCGGGTCATGCCGACCAGGCCCGACTTCGCCGCGGCATAGGGAAACATGCCGGGATAGGTCAGGTCGGCGTGGATCGAGGCGATATTGACGATGCTGCCGCGCTTCGCCGCCAGCATGTCGGGGAGCACGGCGCGGGCGCAGAGCCAGGCCGATTTCAAATCCACCGCGAAGACGTCGTCCCATTGCGCCTCGGTCATGGTCACGGGATCGGCGTAGGAGTTGCGGCCGGCATTGTTGACGAGGCCGGTCACCGGACCGAGCGCCGCCTTGGCGGCGGCATGGACCTTTGCGATGTCCGCGGCCGAGCGCACATCGCCGCGGCTCCAGTAGAGGCGATCAGCTCCGGCGCCGAGCGCCTTCGCATGCGCGCCGGCCCTGGCTTGGTCGAGATCGATGAAGGAGACCCTGGCCCCTTCGCCGAGACATTTCTCGACGATGGCGGCGCCGATGCCCTGGGCGCCGCCGGTGACGAAGACGTGCTCGTTCTCTAGCCGGCCCGCCATCACGCCCTCACCAGTCCGCGACGCTGCCGTCGGCGTGGTACCACTGGACCGGCTTCACCTCCTTAAAAGGATGCTTGGCCGCTTCCTTGAAGTCGATATCGACGCCGATCCCCGGCCCCTGCGGCGGCAGGACATGGCCGTCCACGATCTCCGAGCCGCCGGTGACGATGTCGTTGCGCCAGGGCACGTCGGAGCGCATCACCTCCTGGATGAGGAAGTTCGGCGTCGCGAAGCCCAAGTGGATGTTGACCATGGTGGCGATCGGCCCGAGCGGATTGTGCGGCGCCATGGCGACGCCGAACGTGTCGCAGAGCGCCGAGATGCGGCGGGTCTCGGTCAGGCCGCCGGCATGGCAGACATCCGGCTGGGCGACGGCGATGGCGTCGCTCTGCAGCAGCGGTAGGAACTCGGAGCGGTGAGTGAGGCGCTCGCCGGCCGCGATCGGAATCGTGGTCGAGCGCGCGACCCGGGCGATCCCGGCGACGTCCTCCGGCTGGCAGGGCTCCTCCAGGAAGAACGGGCGATAGGGCTCCAGAACCTTCGCATATTGAATCGCCATGGCGGCGCCGGTGCGGCCATGGAGATCGACCATGATGTCCATCTCTTCGCCGGCGCCCTTGCGCGCGGCGGCCATCAGGGTCTCGGCCTCCTTCAACGCGGCATGGCCGTCGAGCGGCGCGGTCTTCGGCACCGCCAGGATCTTGACCGCGCTGAACCCGTCCTCGCGGCTCTTGGCGGCGCGCTCGGCGAAGGAGGTCGCGGCGGCGTCGTTGTAGACCGCGGTCGAATCGCCGCCGCCCAAGTGGTCGTACATGCGGAGCTTCTTGCGGGCGAGGCCGCCGAGGAGCTGCCACAGCGGCACGTTGAACAGCTTCGCCTTGATGTCGTGCAAAGCCTGGTCGATGCCGGAGAGCGCCGACATGGTGACGATGCCGCGCTTGAAGAAGGGATGGCGGAACAGCACCTGCCAGATGTGCTCGATGTCGCGCGGATCCTCGCCGAGGATCAGCGGGGCGAGATCGGCGACGGCGCCGGTCACCGCCTGGGTCTGGAACTCCAGGGTCGCCTCGCCGAGGCCGACCAGGCCGGGCTGGTCGGTCTCGACCCGGACGAAGATCCAGTTGCGCAGGCGCGCGTTGACGACGACCGTCTTGATTGCGGCAATCTTCATTGCGCCGGTCGTCCTCCGGGTTACTTGCCGCGGATCGACTGGCGGCGCACGCGGCGGGCGATGATGGTCTGCAGCACCACCGAGACCACGATCACCAGGCCGAAGGCGAGCTGGGTGTAGAAGGCGTTGATCCCGGCCGAGACGATGCCGGCATTGATCGCGCCGATGATGTAGGAGGCGACCAGCGAGCCGACGATGCTGCCGGTGCCGCCGAAGACGGAGGTGCCGCCGAGGAAGACCGACGCGATGGTGGAGAGCAGGGCACCGTCGCCGGTGGTCGGCCAGAAGTAGAAGCCGACGAAGGAGGTCATCAGCCCGGCGAACACCGAGACCACGCCCATCAGCATGAAGGCGCGGGTCTTCACGCTGACCACGTTGATGCCCATCAGGTCGGCGCTGGTCGGGTTGTCGCCGACCAGGAAGACATGGGCGCCGAACTTGGTGCGGTTCAGCAGGATCCACAGCACGATGGCGATGCCGATCGCCCAGATCGTCTCGACCGGGATGCCGAACGGGTGCGCGGTGAAGAGATCGAGCATCGCCCCGTACTTGGCCTTGGTCAGCGCGACGCCGGTGCCGTTCATCAGCACGAGCTCGATGCCGCGGTAGAGGAACGAGGTGCCGATGGTGATGACCAGCGAAGGGATGCTGAGCCGGGCGACCAGCGCGCCGTTGATCCAGCCGCAGGCGAGGCCGGTCAGGAAGCCCGCGCCCAGAGCCAGCCAGTGCGGCCAGCCGGCCTCCGCGGTGAGGCAGAACATGGCCGTGCCGAGCGCCATGATGGAGGGGAAGGAAAGGTCGATCTCGCCGGTGATGACCACGAAGGTGAGGGAGAGGGCGAGGACGCCGAACAGCGGCGTGGTCTCGGCGAAGGCCTTGTAGATATCCCAGTCGAGGAACACCGAGGGCGCCACCACGATGAAGGCGATCCACATGGCGATGCCGACGCCGATGATGCCCATCTGCGAGCCGTAGCGGCGCAGCATGGAGGGCGGCGCCACGCGATTGTCGCCGGGGCGAGCGGTCTTTGCGGAAGAGGCGGTGTCGCTGGTCATGTCTCGGGCCTTCAGTCGATCGTTCCGGTGCGGGCGACGTGATAGAGCCGGTCGATCAGCTGCTCCATCGTGATTTCGCTCTTCAGGAATACGCCCGCGACCTTGCCGCGGTCGAGCACATAGAGCCGATCGACCACCGGATAGACGTGGAAGATGTTGTGGTCGATGAAGATCGCCGACTTGCCGACGGTCTTGATGCCCTGGACGAAGTCCAGGGTCTTCTTGGTCTCGCTCAGGGAGAGCCCCATGGTGGGTTCGTCCAGCACCACCAGCTTGGCGTCGAAATAGAGCGCGCGGGTGATGGCGACGCCCTGCTTCTCGCCGCCCGACATCGTCATCACCACGTTGTCGGGATGGACCGCCGCCGAAGTGAAGCCCATATGCGCGCTCATCAGCCGCGAGGCCTCCGCCTTCATGCGCCTGACGTCGAGCAGGCCCCAGCGGTTCCTGGGCTCGCGGCCCATGAAGAGGTTGCGCCAGATCGGCTGCTTCTCGGCGAGCGCCCGCTCCTGGTAGACGGTCTCGATGCCGAGCGCGCGGGCGCGCGCCACCGACCAGTCGTGGATCCGCTCGCCGTTGAAGAAGATCTCGCCGCCGGCATCCGGGCTGTGATAGCCCATGATGGTCTTCACCAGCGTGGACTTGCCGGCGCCGTTGTCCCCCAAGAGGCCGACGATCTCGCCCGGATAGACCTTGAAATCCACCGCGGAGAGCGAGCGCACCTCGCCGAAGGTCTTCGACACGTTGCGCAGCTCGATGATCGGGGTGCGGCCGGGAACCGGCTGGGGGGCGTCGCCCGTGGCGGTCTCTCTGGCGGCGGAAACTGCAGGCATTGCGGCGCGGCTCTCGGATGGGACGGGTCAGAAAATCGCGGGGCCGCCCGGACCAGGGTCCGGCGGCCCCGCTCAGCTCAGGTCATTCTAGACCTTATGGCCGCGGAATCAGCGGATTTCCTTCGCGGCCAGCGGTGCCACCGCATCGACGTTGTCCTTGTCGACGAAGGCGCCGGCGGTGTTGATGTCGAGCCCGGCGAAGCCGAACTTCTTGGTGAGGCAGATGTTCAGGATCGGCAGGTAGCCCTGCAGGTAGGGCTGCTGGTCGATCACCAGGTTGAGGAAGCCCTCCTGGATCGCCTTCGAGGTGTTCGGCGACATGTCGAAGCCGGCGAAATAGACCTGGTTCGGCTTCAGCGAAGCAGCGGCGGCATAGACGCCGACGTTGGAGGTCAGGCCGCCGTGGTCGGTCACGACGATCTTGATGCCCGGGTTGCTCTTGATCACGCCGACGAAGGTCGCGGTGCCGGCATTGGGATCGGCGTTGGTGGCGGCGTCGATCTCCTGGTAGACCACCTTGGCGCCCGCCTTCTCGAAGGCGTCGATCACGCCGACCGTGCGCTGGCCGCGGTCGCCGCCCTGGCCTTTGAGGCCCCAGACGAAGACGCTGTCGCCGCTCTTCAAGCCGGCGCGCTTGGCCGCTTCCTGGCCGAGGGCGAAGCCGGCGCCGTAGTTCGGCGCGCCGACATAGCCGAAGCCGTTCGGCGCATACTTCTTCTGCGCTTCGGGCAGCGAGGTGTTGAGGCTGGTGAAGATCATGCCCTTGGAATAGGCCTCATCGACCAGCGGATCGGTTGCATCGTCGCCGCCGAAGCCGTAGGTCGCGATGCCGTCGACCTTGGTGGCGATCGCCTGCTTGATCTGGGTGAGCATCTTGTTCGGATCCCAATCCGAGAAGTAGTAGGTCACGGTGGGACCGAGATCGAGCTCGGCCTGCTTGAAGCCGTTATAGACGTTGTTGGCGAAGACGCCGCCCTGCGGTCCGCCCGGGAAGGCCGCGATCTTCACGCCGCTGCACCACTTCGCCTGCGGGTCGAGCGCCATCGCGTTGCTCGCCAGGCCGACGCCGATGCCGAGTGCGGCGGCCGCCATGACGGCGCGCCGGATCATCTGAGTCCCCATGAGTTCCTCCCTTGATGCCTGCCGGCTCCCCGCCGGACTTGTGCGGCAAACCCTATGGGAATCAGATACCCTTGTAAAGCTGGGTCGGCGTTAGCGCTTTCATGGCGGTGGTAAACCGCTCACAGACGTGAGCAATGCCGGATGTTTCCCGCTTTGACTCCCAAAACATGTCTGATAAGTTTGCGCTATGAAGAACCCGAGGAAGCGTTCCCGCAGCAAGAGCCTGGTGTCGTCCGCCGCACCGGCCGCGGCCCAGACCTCCGCGGTCGATCGCGTGGTGGCGCGACTGATGGATCTGATCCTCGGCGACCTCCAGCCGGGCGCGCAGCTGCCGAGCGAGGCGGCGCTCGCCGCCGATTTCGCGGTCAGCCGGCTCACCATCCGCGAGGCGGTGAAGGTGCTGGCGGGCCGCGGCCTGCTCGAGGTCTCGCGCGGCCGGCGCGCAGTGGTCCGCGAGCCGGACGGCTCCGCCTTCGGCGACTTCCTGGCGACCGCCATGAAGCACGATCCGAAGGGCCTGTTCGATCTCCTGGAGGTGCGCCAGGCGCTGGAGATCCAGTCGGCGGTCTTGTCGGCGAAGCGCATGAACCGGGCCGGCGCCGCGGCAATCGAAGGCACGCTTGCCGGCATGCGCGAGGCGGCGGCGAAGATGCGCAAGAACGCCCGCAACGCCGCGGCGGAGCTCGACTACCATCAATACGACGTCGGCTTCCACGAGGCCCTGGCGCTCTCCAGCGGCAACCGGATGCTGGCCTATCTCCTGGAGGCGATCGCGACGCCGCTCCGGGATTCCTTCCGGCTCTCGCTGCATGGCCACCGGCTGCGCGGCTATACGCCGGAGCAGACCATCGCCGCCCATGAGCAGATCTTCGAGCGGGTGCGCACCGGCGACGGCCGGGGTGCCGCCCAGGCGATGCGCGCCCATCTGCGCGACGCCGAGCGCGACATCCGGGCGGCGCTCAACACCCGGCTCGGCGAAGCGGAGTAGCGCCGCCTCTTATCCCCAGCGATTATCCCTGAACCGCGGCGTGCTGCTGCTGCTCGATCGAGGCCAGCATCGCCGCGAGCTCGTCCGGACCGTAGGGCTTGGCGAGGCGCGGCAGGTTCCGCGCGAAGCTGCTGCCCGGCACGTCGGCAAAGCCGGTCGCCAGCACGATCGGCAAAGTGGGCCGCAGCTTGTGGATGGCCTCCGCCAGCGCGCCGCCGGTCATGCCCGGCATGGCGTGATCGGTGATGATGAGGTCAATCCCGCCGTCGGCCTTGATGATCTCCAGGGCCTCGGCGCCCGACGGCACCCATTGGGCGGAATGGCCGAGATCCTCCAGCATGGTCGCGGTCACATGGCCGATCAGTGCCTCGTCATCGACCACCAGGATCCGCAGCTTGCCGGCCGTCTCGCCGCCGACCCGTTCATCGGCAACGACCGCGATCCCGTTCGCCTCGGAGGAGGCCGGGAACCAGAGATCGACCGTGGTGCCGAGATGGGGCGTGCTGCTGATCTGGATGGCGCCGCCCGATTGCACCGCCATGCCATGGACGCTGGAGAGGCCGAGCCCGGTGCCCTTGCCCGGTTCCTTGGTGGTGAAGAAGGGCTCGATGCAGCGCTTCAGCGTGGTCTCGTCCATGCCGATGCCGTCGTCAGTCACCGAGACCCGCACATAGCGGCCGTTGGCGAGGGCAAGGGCGGAATCGGTGGGATCGGCGTTGCGCGCGGCGATGGTGATCCGGCCGCCGTCCGGCATGGCGTCGCGGGCATTGAGCGTGAGGTTGAGCAGCGCCAGCTCGACCTGGTTCGGATCGGCCCGGATCATCTCGAGATCGGCGCCGATGTCGAGGTCGATGCGGATGGTCGGCCCGACCGAGCGGCGCAGCATGTCGGCAAGGCCGTCGATCAGGCCGTCGAGCTTGATGGTCTCGGGATGCAGCTCCTGGCGCCGTGCGAAGGCGAGGAGGCGCCTGGTCAAGGCGGCGCCGCGCTCGGCGCTCTCCTGCGCCGCCTGCAGGAACCGCACCGACTTCGCGTCGTCCGGGATCTTCTTGGCGAGATAGTTGAGGCTGCCGAGGATCCCCATCAGCAGGTTGTTGAAGTCATGGGCGAGGCCGCCGGTGAGCTGGCCGAGACTCTCCATCTTCTGCATCTCGTGGACCTGGGCGAGTGCCAGCTCGCGCTCACGCGTCCGCTCCTCGACCCGCTGCTCCAGCTGCTGGTTGATCTCGGCGAGGGCCGCGGTCCGCTCCTCGACCCGGCGCTCGAGCTCGGCGTTCAGCCGCTCCAGCGCGCGGGTCTTGCGGTGCAGCTCGGCGAAGATCCGGACCCTCGCCCGCAGCAGGTCGGGCACGATCGGCACCGGCATGTAGTCGACGCCGCCGTGCTCGTAACCCTTCAGCCGGTCGAGGTCGGTCACCGAGACCGCGGAGACGAAGATGATCGCGGTCGAGCGGAAGCGCGGATGGTCGCGGATCATGCCGGCAAGCTCGAAGCCGTCGAGATCCGGCATGCAGACATCGACCAGGATGACCGCGACCTCGTTCTTCAGCAGCAGCTCCAGCGCCTCGCGGCCCGACGCGGCCTTCAGCAGGTTCTCGCCGAGCTCCTTCAGCACCACCTCGTAGCCAAGCAGCTTGGCCGGCTGATCGTCCACCAGGAGGATGTTGACCGGCTCCACCGGATTCATGGGTCGCCTCCTAGCGATGCAGCCACATGCGCAGCGCCGACAGCAGCTGCTCGGTGTTGACCGGCTTCGCGAGATAGTCGGAGGCACCGGCCTCCAGGCATTTCTCGCGGTCGCCCTTCATCGCCTTGGCGGTCAAGGCGATGATCGGCAGGCGCCGGAACTCGGCCTTGCCGCGGATCACCTGCATGGTCTGGTAGCCGTCCATCTCCGGCATCATGATGTCCATCAGCACGATCGCGACGTCCGGCGTCGAATCCAAGAGCGTGATCGCTTCGTTGCCCGTGGTCGCGGTCAGGACCCGCATGCCATGGCGCTCCAGCACGCTGCTCAGGGTGAAGATGTTGCGCGCGTCGTCGTCCACCAGCAGGACTGCCTGGCCGAGCAGGTCCTCGTCCGAGCTGTAGAGCCGCTCCAGCATGCGCTGCTTCTCGGCCGGCAGGTCGCGCACCACCCGGTGCAGGAAGAGCGCGGTCTCGTCGAGCAGCCGCTCCGGCGATTCCACGCCCTTCACGACGACGCTCCGCGCCATGGTGTGGAGCTGGGCATCCTCCTCGGGCGAGAGCTCGCGGCCGGTGAAGACGACGACCGGCACGTCGGCCAGCGCCTCCTCGTCGCGGATCTTGGAGAGGAGGTCGAAGCCCGAGATGTCCGGCAGCCGGAGGTCGAGCACGACGCAGTCATAAGTCTCCTGGTGCAACGCCTCCATGGCCGCGGCGCCGGAGCCGACCGCGGCGATGTCGATGTCGTCATGGCCCAGGAGCTCGGTGATGCCGAAGCGCTCCGCCGCGTTGTCCTCGACCACCAGCAGCCTCTTGCGGCGCGGCTTGCTGAACTCGGTGAGGCGCGTCAGCGCCCGGCCGAGTCCCTCGGCGTTGGAGGGCTTGGTGACGAAGTTGAAGGCGCCGCGGGCGAGACCGTGCTGCCGGTCCTCCTCCAGGGTCACGATCTGCACCGGGATGTGGCGGGTCAGCGGATCCTGCTTCAATTGTCCCAGCACCGACCAGCCCAGCATGTCGGGGAGGAAGATATCGAGCGAGACCGCGGACGGCTGGTATTCGCGGGCAAGCGGCAGGGCCTCGGCGCCACGATGGGCGATCAGCACCTTCAAGCCGTGCTGGTGGGCGAGGTCCGCCATGATCCGCGCGAAGTTGGGATCGTCCTCGACGATCAGCAGGATCCGGTCGCCGGCTTCGAGCGCGGCGCGGTCGTCGGGTACCTGCTCGACCGGCGCCTCGGCGCGCTTCACCGTCGCCAGCACCTCGAGTTGCGGCCGCGACATGCGCGCGCTGGCGGCGCGCGGCTGCTCCACCGGGCCGGAATATTTGAGCGGCAGGTAGAGGGTGAAGGTGCTGCCCTGGCCCGGCGCGCTCCGGAGCTG
>DATKNM010000302.1:0-4992 GCA_035541335.1 Binatia bacterium | reverse complement strand
CGAGGCGACGCCCGACACGCCCTATCTCCAGATCGGCGAGCACAAATACGGGAAGCCCGTGCTGGATCGCGCCGTAACCTACCAGACCGACATCTACGACGCCCTGAAGATCGGGCTCATCTCCATGGATTCCACCATGCGTTCCAATCTCGGCGTCGGGCTGCCGCTGGACGTGATGGTGCTCCGGCGCGATACCCTGAAGCCGGAGCTCCACTACCGGATCGAGGCCGAGGACGCCTATTTCACCGACCTCCGGCACCGCTGGTCGGAGGCTTTGCGCGCGGCGCATCTCGCGATCCCGCGGCCGCCGTACAAGAGCGGCGGCTAGAGCAGAATTCTCGCGCGTCGGTTGTGCCTCCGCCCGAGGTGGGGTATAATCTCACTCAGCAACCTTGACCCGGCCTTGACGAATCGCAGAATCGGTTTGGCGCCCAGGGCGGGCATTAAATCTTGCACCATCAGATGTTTAATGCACTTTGACGGGCCTCTGAACGGGGCCGGGGCCGTAAAGGTGAGGGCCGGCCCTATCGCAGGTATCGATCCAGCACCGGCAGGCTGACGATCACCGAAAGGCCGATCAACGCCACCGCAACGCGACGGAACAGCACCGGGTTCGCCTTGCCGAAGAAGCGGCCGCCGAGCGCCAGGCCGATGGCGTAGCAGGGGATCATCGGCACCAGCACCGGGACGAGGGCGCGGCCGAACACGCCGGCGACGACATAGGCGACGACCGCCACCACGCTGGTCACGCCGAAGAAGACGAAGATGTTGGCCCGGATCGTTCGCGGCTCTGCCGGCCCCGAGATCCACAGCACCACAACGGGCGGGCCGGAGAGCTGGATCAGGCCCGACAGGAAGCCGGAGGTCGCGCCGACCAGCAGCGAGGCGATGACCTTCGGTGTGCCGTGATAGCGCCAGCCGGAGAGGATGATCCCGAGCAGGACGACGATGATCGGCACCAGCGCCCAGCGGATCGGCGTCGGGTCGATGGTGGTGAGGAGATAGGCGCCGACCGGAATGGCGAGCACGGCGCCGAGCGCGACCGGCGCCACCGTCTTCGGCTCGAAGCGCTTGATGGACTGCAGCAGATAGGGAATGGTCAGCACCGTATCGGCGACCAATATGGAGCTCGCGCCGATCTTCGGTCCGTACATCGCGCTGATGAACGGGATCATGATCATGCCGGCGCCGAAGCCGACGAAGCCGCGCACCGCGCCGGCGACCAGCGACAGGATCGCCACGGTCACGAACGCACCGTCCAGGCTGGGCAGCAGATCGTCCAGAGTTCCGTCCCCCCGCGGGTTGCGAATCCGGATACACTGGCGCCCGAGTCGTCGCTAAGGATTATTGCCGATGCCGCACGCCGATTTCGTCCATCTCCGGGTCCATTCCGCCTATTCGCTGTCGGAAGGGGCGATCACGCCCAAGGCCCTGGCGGAGCTGGCGAAGCGGGCCGAAATGCCGGCGGTCGCCGTCACCGACACCGGCAACCTCTTCGGCGCCATGGAGTTCGCCGGCTATGCCAAGGATGCCGGCGTGCAGCCGATCACGGGCTGCCTCCTCGGCGTGGCGCGACCGGACCAGGACCCGCATGCGATCAAGCAGGCGCCGCCGGACCGGCTGCTCCTGTTGGCCCAGAGCGAGACCGGCTACGCCAACCTGATGAAGCTCTCCTCGAAGGCGTTCCTGGCGAGCGAGCCCGGCACCATCGCCCATGTGGCACTCGCCGATCTCGAGGGCCATACCGAGGGCCTCATCGCACTGACCGGCGGCCCCTCGGGCCAGGTCGGGCGTCTGATCGGCGAAGGGCAGGCCGATGCCGCGGCAGCGGCGCTGCAACACCTCGCCGGTCTCTTCCCCGGCCGGCTCTATGTCGAGCTGTTGCGCCACGGCACTGAGATCGAGGAACGGATCGAGCCCGCTTTGATCGACCTCGCCTACAAGCTCGACCTGCCGCTGGTCGCGACCAACGATGTCTATTTCTCCGACGAGGGCATGTATGCCGCCCATGATGCGCTGCTGTGCATCGCCGAGGGGACCTATGTCGGCGAAAGCAACCGCCGTCGCGTCACCCGCGAACACCGCTTCAAATCGGCGGGCGAGATGCGACGGCTCTTCGCCGACATCCCGGAGGCCTGCGACAACACCTTGGTGATCGCCCAACGCTGCGCCTTCATGCCGCCCAGCCGCAAGCCGATCCTGCCGCCCTTTTCCGACCAGGGCGACGAGATCGAGATCCTGCGGCAGAAGGCGCGGGAGGGGCTGGATGCGCGGCTGCAGGTCATGGCGCTCGGCGAGGACGCGGCAAAACCCTATCGCGAGCGGCTGGAGTTCGAGCTCGGCGTCATCATCCAGATGGGCTTCGCCGGCTACTTCCTGATCGTCGCCGACTTCATCCAATGGGCGAAGGCCCACGGCATTCCGGTCGGCCCGGGCCGCGGCTCGGGTGCGGGTTCCGTGGTCGCCTGGGCGCTCACCATCACCGACTTGAACCCGCTGCAATGGGGCCTGCTGTTCGAGCGCTTCCTCAATCCCGAACGCATCTCCATGCCGGACTTCGACGTCGATTTCTGCCAGGACCGGCGTGACGAGGTGATCCGCTACGTCCAGGGCAAGTACGGCCATGACCGCGTCGCCCAGATCATCACCTTCGGCAAGCTGCAGGCCCGGGCGGCGGTGCGCGACGTCGGCCGCGTGCTGCAAATGCCCTACGGCCAGGTGGACAAGCTTTCGAAGCTCATCCCCAACAACCCGGCCAATCCGGTCAAGCTGAAAGACGCCATCGCCGGCGAGCCGGCCTTGGAGCAGGCGATCGAGGACGATCCCGCGGTCGCGAAGCTGATGGAAACCGCGGTGAAGCTCGAAGGCCTCTATCGCCACGCCTCGACCCATGCCGCCGGTGTCGTCATCGGCGACCGGCCGCTTGATGAGCTGGTGCCGCTCTACCGCGATCCGCGCTCCGACATGCCGGTCACCCAGTTCAACATGAAGGACGTGGAGAAGGCCGGGCTGGTCAAGTTCGACTTCCTCGGCCTGAAGACGCTGACCGTGATCGCGACCGCGGTGAAGCTCCTCAAACGCCGCGGCGTCACCCTCGACATCGACTATATCCCGCTCGACGATGCCAAGACCTACGAACTCCTGGCCAGCGGCGAGGCGACCGGCATCTTCCAGCTGGAAAGCTCGGGCATGCGGGACGCGATCCGCAAGCTGAAGCCCGACCGCTTCGAGGACATCATCGCCATGGTGGCGCTCTACCGTCCGGGCCCGATGGACAACATCCCGAGCTTCATCAACCGCAAGCACGGCAAGGAAGAGCCGGACTATCTCTACCCGACCCTGGAGCCGATCCTCAAAGAGACCTACGGGATCATGATCTACCAGGAACAGGTGATGCAGATCGCCCAGGTCCTGGCCGGTTATTCGCTCGGCGGCGCCGACGTGCTGCGCCGCGCCATGGGCAAGAAGATCCGCGAGGAGATGGAGGCGCAGCGGAAGACCTTCATCGACGGCGCGGTCGGGAAGGGCGTCAAGGCCGACAAGGCCGGCGAGATCTTCGACCTCGTCAACAAGTTCGCCGGCTACGGCTTCAACAAGAGCCATGCCGCGGCCTATGCGCTGGTCGCCTATCAGACGGCCTGGCTGAAGACCAATTACCCGGTGGAGTTCTTCGCCGCCTCCATGACCTACGACATGGGGAACACCGACAAGCTCAACGTCTTCCGCCAGGAGCTGAACCGCCTCGGCATCAAGCTGCTGCCGCCGGACGTCAACCGCTCCGAGCCGACCTTCTCGGTGGAGGCGCTGCCCGACGGAAGCCTCGCCGTCCGCTATGCCATGGCCGCGATCAAGAACGTGGGCTTCGGCCCGGTCGAGACCATGGTGAAAGCGCGAGAGGCGGACGGTCCGTTCAAATCGCTGGAGGACTTCTGCGAGCGGATCGACCCCAAGGGCCTCAACAAGCGCCAGCTCGAGAACCTGGTCCTGGCCGGCGCCTTCGATGGATTGAACCGCAACCGGCAGCAGCTCTTCGCCGCGGTCGAGCAGATGCTGCGCCAGGCGAACGCCGCCCATGAGGCGAAGGGCTCGTCCCAGAACAACCTCTTCGGCGACGCCGCCCAGGTCCGGCTGACCCTGCCGGCGGCCCCTGACTGGCCGCCCATGGAGCGGCTGCAGCAGGAGTTCTCCGCGATCGGTTTCTATCTCTCCGCCCATCCGCTGGACGCCTATGGCATGGGCCTGAAGCGCCTGCAGGTCGTCTCCTATGCCGACCTGTTGCAGGCCCGGGGGGTGAGCCGGGCCAAGGTCGCCGGCATCGTGGTCGGCAGGCAGGAGCGGACCTCCCAGAAAGGCAACCGCTACGCCTTCGTCCAGTTGACCGACGCCTCCGGCCTCTACGAGGCGACGGTCTTTTCGGAACGGCTGGTCGAATACCGGGAACTGCTGGAGCCGGGGCGGGCGGTCCTGCTGACCGTGGACGTCCGCAGCGAGGAGGAGAACCTCCGACTGATGGTGAGCGAGGCGGTCGGTCTCGACCAGGCGGTGGCCTCGACGGCGGCCGGCCTGAAGATTTACCTGCGGGACCCGGGGCCGGTTTCGGGCATCAAGCAGATCCTCGACCGGGCCGGGAAGGGCAAGGGCCGGGTGCAGATTTCCCTCGATCTCGCCGATCTCGGCTGGGAGACCGACCTCACCATCAAGGGCGGCTTCGCCATCTCCGGCGCGGTCCGCAGCGCGATCAAGGCGGTCCCTGGCGTGATGGACATTCAGGATTCCTGATAACTATCTGATTTTATAATATTACGGCAGCGGCGTACGAGCTGTATCCGACCTCGGAATACGGCCCTTGCTGCGGCGGCTTCGCTCTGGACTTTCCGGCACTTATCCACTACTTAAGCGCCGCTTGAAAACGCATGCGGATGCGCGCGCTGCCGGGGAGAAATCCCGTCAGACCACGCTCCGGTGCCAGGTTACCTGACCTGGTCACTCCAT
>DATKNM010000301.1:0-3254 GCA_035541335.1 Binatia bacterium | reverse complement strand
GTCGCCATCTGCGCCGGGATCACGAGGTCGCCCTCGTTCTCGCGGTCCTCGTCATCGACGAGGACGAACATGCGGCCGCGCTTCGCCTCTTCGATGAGTTCGGCGGTCGTCGATTTGAATTTGTCGAAGCTCAAGACCCGTCCCTTCCCAGGAGGCGCGCAACATATCGCGCCACCTGGTCGATTTCCAGATTGACCGGGCTTCCGGTCTTGATCGAGCCGAGATTGGTAACCTCTTGGGTTATCGGGATAATGTTGACGCCGAAGGTGGTCTCGCCCACCTCGTTCACGGTCAAGGAGATGCCGTCGAGGCAGATCGAGCCCTTGGGCGCGATGAAGCGCATCAGCGGCTTCGGCGCCTCGACGGTGATGCGGATGCTGCCGCCGTCCTGGCGCTGGTCGGCGATCCGCCCCACGCCGTCCACATGGCCGCTGACCAAATGGCCGCCGAGCTCATCGCCGACCTTCAACGCACGCTCCAGGTTGACCTTGGTCCCGACCTGCCAGGAGCCGAGGGTGGTGACGGAAAGGGTCTCGCCGCTGACCTCGAAGGCAAGCCAGTCCGGGCCCTTCTCCACCACCGAGAGGCAGCAGCCGTTGCAGCAGACCGAGGCCCCGAGGGCGATCTCGGCGGTCGGATATGCGGTCTCGATCTCGAGGCGCGTCACCGGCCCCGGCGCGAGCCGCCGCACCGTGCCTAGATCCGTCACGATTCCCGTAAACATGTTTTGAATTCAGCTAATTAAGAGGACTTCTTCCGGCGATAGATCTCGACCGAGTCGGCACCGGCGGCATGGAGCGCCATGCGTTCAAACCGGGTCATGTGCGTGACCCTATCCAAGCCGATTTCCGCGACCGACGCCAGCCCATCCCCGCCGATGACGCCGGACGCCCGGAACCAGTGGATCCGGTCGACGAGGTCGGCTTTCAGGAAGGCGGCCGCCACCGTCGGGCCGCCCTCGACCAGGAGCCGCGTGACGCCCAGCTCGGCGAGCGCGGCCATGACATAGGGCGGATGCGGATGGCCGTCCTGGTCGCAGATCACCGCCAGGACCTCGACGCCGGCGTCGCGGAAGGGCTGCCGCTCCTTCTTGTCGTGGCCGCGGATGGTGATGAGGACAGTGCGGGCGCCCTGTCCCGCGCCGGCCACCAGCTTGCTCTTCAACGGCGTGCGCAGGCGGCCGTCCGCGATGACGCGGATCGGAGACCGCGGCTCCAGCCCCGGCAGCCGACAGGTGAGCTCCGGATCGTCGGCCAGCACCGTCCCGCTGCCGACCAGGATCGCGTCATGGGTCGCGCGAAGGAGATGGCCCTGCGCACGGGCAAGCTCGCCGGTGATCCATTTGCTGTCGCCGCCGGCCGTCGCGATCTTGCCGTCTAGGCTGGTGGCGAGCTTCAGGGTCACCATCGGCCGGTTGTGGCGGATCTTGGTGAGGAAGCCGAGATTGACCGCCTCGGCCTCCTCCGCCAGCAGCCCGACCTCGACGGCGATGCCGGCATCCTTCAAGCGCTGGATCCCGCGCCCGTTCACCTCCGGATAGGGATCCTTCAGCGCCACCACGCAGCGCGCGATGCCGGCCGCGACCAGCGCCTCGGCACAAGGCGGCGTCCTGCCGTGATGGGAACAGGGCTCCAGGGTGACATAGGCGGTGCCACCTTTCGCAGCGGTACCCGCCATCTCCAGCGCCTCGGTCTCGGCATGGGGCCGTCCGCCGGGTTGGGTCCAGCCGCGACCGACCACATGGCCCGCGGCATCGACGATCACGCAGCCGACGGCAGGATTTGGAGCGACCCGTCCCAGCCCGCGCTCCGCCAGAAGGAGCGCCGTCCGCATGTGCTCGAGGTCGGCGGTCTTACTCGGTGTCGCCAAGCTTCTCGACGAAGGCCTCGAAGTCCTTCGCCTCGCGGAAGTTCCGGTAGACGGAGGCGAAGCGGACATAGGCGACCTTGTCCAGGTTGGAGAGCGCGTCCATCACCGCCTCGCCGATCGCGGAGGTCTGGATCTCGTTCTCGCCGGAGCTTTCCAGGCGCCGGACGATGCCGTTGACCACGCGCTCCAGCCGCTCGCTGTCCACCGGCCGCTTCCGGAGCGAGATCTGCATCGACCGGAGCAGCTTCTCGCGGTCGAACGGCTCGCGCTGGCCGTTGCTCTTCACCACCACGAGCTCGCGCAACTGCACGCGCTCGAAAGTGGTGAAGCGCGCGCCGCAATTGGTGCATTGCCGGCGCCGGCGGATCGCCGCGTTGTCGTCGGTCGGCCGTGAATCCTTGACCTGGGTATCCTCGTTACCGCAGAACGGACAACGCATCGTCTCCCCTCACCCTCTAACCCTTGGCCCGCACACCAATCTCAGTTGTAGATCGGAAAGCGCGCGCAGAGGGCACTCACCTCTTTGCGCACTTCCTGCTCGACCGCGCCGTTGTTCTGCGGATTGGCTGCCAGCGCGTCCAGCACCCGGATGATCATCTTGCCGACCGTCTTGAACTCCTCGGCGCCGAAGCCGCGGGTGGTCGCCGCCGGCGTGCCGAGCCGCACTCCCGAGGTGATGGTCGGCTTCTCGGTGTCGTAAGGAATGCCGTTCTTGTTGCAGGTGATGCCGGCATGCTCGAGGCTCGCCTCCGAGGACTTGCCGGTCAGCTTCTTCGGCCGGAGATCGACCAGCATCAGGTGGTTGTCGGTGCCGCCGCTGGTGATCGCGAGGCCGCCATCGACCAGAGTCTGGGCGAGTACCTTCGCGTTCTCCACCACCTGCTTGGCGTAGAGCTTGAATTCCGGCTGCAGCGCCTCGCCGAAGGCAACGGCCTTGGCGGCGATCACATGCATCAGCGGGCCGCCCTGGAGGCCGGGGAAGATCGCCGAGTTGATCTTCTTCCCCAAGTCCTCGTCGTCCGCGAGGATCATGCCGCCGCGCGGGCCGCGCAGGGTCTTGTGCGTGGTGGTGGTGACGACATGGGCATGCGGGAACGGGCTCGGATGCACACCCGCCGCCACCAGGCCGGCGAAATGCGCCATGTCGACCATGAGATAGGCGCCGACCCCATCGGCGATGCGGCGAAACCGGGCGAAGTCGATGATCCGCCCATAGGCCGAGCCGCCGGCGATGATCAGCTTCGGCTTGTGCTCCTTCGCGGCCTTCAGGATCATGTCGTAGTCGAGCCGCTGCGTCTCGGGATTGAGCTGGTAGGAGACCACCTTGTAGAGCGAGCCCGAGAAGTTCACCGGCGAGCCGTGCGTCAGGTGTCCGCCGTGCGAGA
>DATKNM010000300.1:0-2424 GCA_035541335.1 Binatia bacterium | reverse complement strand
CGGCAATGCGATCGACGCCGCCGTCGCCGCAGCGGCTGTCCTCGCCGTGGTCGAGCCGCAATCGACCGGGATCGGCGGCGACGGCTTCATGCTCTATGCGCCGAAGGGCGCGGGAAAGGTCATCGCCTATAACGGTTCCGGCCGTGCGCCGCGCCGGGCGACTCTCGACTGGTATCGCGCCCAGGGCTTCGATTCGGTTCCGACCTTCGGGGTCCATGCGGTGACCGTGCCCGGCCTGGTCGACACCTGGTGCCGGATCCACAGCGATCACGGCCGCAAGCCGCTTGAGGAGTTGCTGTGCCCGGCGATCCGTTATGCCGAGCAAGGCTACGTCGTCGCCGACCGCGTCGCCTTCGACTGGCAAGCCTGCGCCGGCCGCCTGGCGCAGATTCCGAATGTCGACCCGACCCTGCTGCCGAACGGTCGCGCGCCGCGCGCCGGCGAGACCCATCGCGACCCCCGCCTCGCCGACACCCTGCGCCGGATCGCGAAGCAAGGGCGCGACGGCTTCTATCAGGGCCCGGTCGCGGAGGACATCGTCGGCCACCTGAAGGCGCTGGGCGGGCTACATGAGATGGAGGATTTCGCCACTGCGGCCGGCGAATACGTCGAGCCGGTCTCGACCGGATATCGCGGTGTCGACGTCTTCCAGATGCCGCCCAACAACCAGGGCATCACCGCGCTGCTGATGCTGAATATCCTTGGAGGCTTCGATTTGAGCGGGCTCGATCCGCTCGGCGCCGAGCGGCTGCATCTCGAGATCGAGGCGGGGCGTCTCGCCTATCGCGATCGGAATGCGCTGATCGCCGATCCCAAGCATGCGAAGGAAGTCACCCGCGAGCTCCTCGACCCGGCCTATGCCGCCAAGCTGCGCGGGCGCATCGATCGCGACCGCGCCGCGACCGACTTGCCGCCGCCTCTGCTGCAGCAGAGCGACACGGTCTATCTCTGCGTGGTCGATCGCGACCGCAATGCGGTCAGCTTGATCAACTCCACCTACTATTCCTTCGGCAGCGGCGTGGTGGCGCCGAAGAGCGGCGTCATCCTGCAGAACCGCGGGTCGAGCTTCCGGCTCGATCCGAAGCACCCGAACTGCATCGCGCCCGGCAAGCGGCCGATGCACACGATCATGCCGGGCATGGCGATGGAGGCCGGCCGCGCCCTGATGCCGTTCGGCGTCATGGGCGGCGACTACCAGCCCTTCGGCCATGTCCATCTCCTCACCAACATCCTCGATTTCGGCATGGACCCGCAGGCCGCCCTCGACTGCCCGCGAGTCTTCCACGACGCCGGCTTCGCGGAGGTGGAGCGTGGCATCCCAGCCGGCACCGTCCTCGGCCTGCAGGCGCGGGGCCATGCGACGCTGGTGCCTTCCGAGCCCTTGGGCGGCGGCCAAGCGATCCGGATCGACTGGCAGAGCGGCACGCTCACGGCCGGGTCCGATCCGCGGAAGGACGGCTGCGCCCTGGGGTATTGATCGCGGGTTATTGATTCGCAACGCGATTCAACCCGCGATTTGCCGATCCCGGCGGCGTCGTGGTATGCCAAAACCATGGAACGCAGTGACGGAACGCCTATTCCAGTGGAACGGCCAGAGAACCGGCCGGCCGGCCGACGTTCGGTCGCGCGCAACGGTGCGAACGGAACCGCCGGTACCGGGGGCCGGGCGGCCGACCTCTGGCTCGGCCAGCAGATTCGCGCGCTGCGGAAGGCGCAGAAGCTGTCGCTGACCCAGCTCGCCGAGCGCTCCGGTCTCTCGATCGGCAACCTGAGCCAGATCGAGCGCGGCGTGCGCTCGCCGTCGCTGCGCTCGCTGCAGCGCCTCAGCGATTGCTTGAACGTGCCGGTCGCCGATCTCTTCCAGTCGCGCGACCTGCCACCCGCCACCGAGTTCGGCACCATCCTCCGGCGGAAGGCGCGGCCGATCCTCAATCTCTCCAAGAGCGGCTGCCACAAAGAGCTGCTGACGCCGATGATCCCCGGCACGCTGCAGCTACTGATGGTGACGCTCGATCCCGGCGGCTCCTCCGGCCCGGATCACTACAACCACAAGGGCGAGGAGGCCGGCGTCGTCATCGCCGGCGCCATGAAGCTCTGGATCGAGGACGAGGTTTACATCCTGAAGGAAGGCGACTCCTTCCGCTTCAAGAGCACGCGGCCGCACCGCTTCGAAAGCGCCAGCAAGCAGCAGACCCGCGTCCTCTGGGCCATGACCCCGCCGATCTACTGACGCCGTCTTATCCGATCCGCCGCATTTGCCGACCTCGCCCCGGCATGCTATCTGCCTCGGGCCCGCGCGCTCAGAATGCGGGAACGAGGGGGCTGTCGAGACATGGGTTCCGGAAAGACCATCGTGCTGTTTCCCGAGGCTGCGTTCGGGCCGGCGCTGAACTGCGTCGGGATCGCGCAGAAGCTGAAGGCGGC
>DATKNM010000299.1:0-2502 GCA_035541335.1 Binatia bacterium | reverse complement strand
AGGAGCGGGTGCAGCGCGACCGAGAAGGCGCCGATGGTGATCAGGTCGTTCATGCTACGCGACCCGTCATTGTCCCAACCGCTCGAGAATTGCCGGCACGTGGACCTGGTCCGACTTGTAATTGCCGGTCATGGAATACATCACCAGGTTGACGCCGAAGCGGTAGGCCATTTCGCGCTGCCGCTCGCCGCCCGGCGTCACCGGGTAGAGCGGCTGGCCGTAATCGTCGACCGCCCAGGCGCTGGCATAATCGTTGCTGCCGACGACGACGGTGGAGACGCCGTCGTTGATCCGGCTGTTCGCGGCCTCGACCCAGAGCGAGCCGCCGATCCAGCGGCCGGGGAAATCCTTGAGGAGATAGAAGGCACGGGTCAGCACGTGGTCGGCCGGGATCGGCACCAGCGGCGGCACGTCCATGCCCTGGGTCAGCTCCTGGAGCCGCATCGCGCCGGGACCGGTGCCGCCGGAAAGCCCCGCCACATTCTGGTCGGCGGTGTCGAAGAAGATCAGCCCGCCGCCCGCGAGATACTTGTTGAGGCGGTCGATCGCCTGCGGCGACAGCTGCTTCTGCGCGCCGGTGATCGGCCAATAGATCAGTGGATAGAAGGTGAGATCATCGGCCTCGAGGTCGAGCCCGACCGGATCGCCGACATCGGCCGAGGTTCGCTGCAACAGCACTTCGGTCAGGCCCTTCAAACCGGCCTTGCTGGTGGCATCGACCTCCGGTGCGCCGGTCCGCACATAAGCGAGATGAGCGGAGGCGGTCGCCTTGATGATCTCGTCGTCGGTCATCTGCTGCTGGGCTTGCGCGCCGTGGCTGCCGAGCAGAACTGCGGCGAAGAGCAGTGCCGCCGCACCTGCAGCGGCACCGCGCACCGCCGGCCGGACCAGAAGGCCGCGCAACGCGAGCGCGATCAGGAGATCGCCGATCAGCAGTAGGAAGGCGGCCGCCAGCAGCCACGGCTTGAAGTCGATGCTGTGGGCGCGGGTCAAGGGCTGCGCGCCGAGGCCGAGCGGCTTTAAGAGCTGAATGGCATTCGCGAGGTTGAGCGCGCGGCGCGCCTTGGTCTCGCCGTAGAAGCCCGGCGGATGCTGGGGCCCGATCGCGACCTTCTTGAGATCGGTGGCGGCGATCGGCAGGACGCCGGCCGGCACCGCGCCGAGCCGGCCGAAACCGTCCAGCGCCGCGACCGGCGGCAGCGGCTTCCCGGCATCGGTGTCGGCCGCCGGCGCGCCGGCGGCGAGATCGACCAGCCGGTTCAGCATGTCGACGAAGAGGCCGGAGAGCGCCAGGTCCGACCACTCGGCATTGGCGCTGACATGGAAGAGGACGAGATAGCCCTGGCCGGTCTTCGACCCGGTCACCAGCGGCGTCCCGTCGGCAAGTCGTGCCCAGGTCTTGTCGCCGAGATCGATCGAGGGCTCGGCCAGCACCTGGCGGCTGACATGGACATCCTTCGGCACGGTGAGTCCGGCGAAGGGCGAGCTGCCGGTAAACTCGCTGAGCGTGGTCGGTTGCGCCCAGGAGAGCGCGCCGCCGAGCACCCGGTCACCCTGGCGGAGCCGCACCGGCAGGAGGTCGTCGTCCGGCGTGGCGGAGAGTCGCTCGCCTGCGAATCGCACCAGCATCCCGCCCTTCTCGACCCATTTGTGCAAGGTCGCGCGGTTCTCCGGCGAGAGCGCGGTCTGGTCGGGCAGGATCATCATCGAGATCGGTTGCGCGGTCAGGGTCGCGAGATCGCCGATGCGGACCTCGTTGCCGGGAGCGAGGGCGCGCTGGATGTAATAGAGCTCGCCCAGCAGCGGCTGGCTGTCGAGGGTCGGGTTGTCAGTGATGACGCCGATCGGCTTGCGCCCGCCGGAATCGTTCAGCAGCGCCACCGAGGCCGCGGACTCGCCGCCCTCCAGCACCAGCTGGCTCGCGCGGCTGCGGAGCTCGATCGGCAGGTCGACCCTCTCCGTGGCGACAAGGGCGTCGGCGGCGAAATCCACCGTCACCAGGCCGAGGCTGTGGTTGTCGCGGTCGAGGACGCGGACCGTGACGCGCTGCGGCACGCCGGCGATGGTCCGGACCGCGCGGACCGTCAGGCCCTGGGCGCCGATCTCCGGCGGCTGCAGCAGGATCGGGATGGCGCCCGGCCCGTCATCGGTCAGCGTCACCTGCCCGCGCTGCTGCAGGGCGTCGAGCAAGGCATGGTCTGTGTCGGGCTTCTCGCTGGCGAGGCCGTCGGTCAGCCAGACCGTGTTCAAATCCTTGGCGAAGGCGGCGGCGCTCAGCACCGATAAGGCTTCGGTCCGATCGACCGGCCAGGGCGAAGGCTGCAACGCCGCGACCTGGGCCGCGGCTTGGCCGGCGGAGAGCAGCGAGAGCGGCCGCAGGTGCCCGTTTGCCTGGGGCGCGGTGGTCAAGAGCGCCACGCCGCGATGCTCGCGGTCGGCCTCGGCGATCATCTCCTGCGCGAGGGCCTGGCGCTCGCCCCAGCCGGGACCGGCGGCCCAGCC
>DATKNM010000298.1:0-7311 GCA_035541335.1 Binatia bacterium | reverse complement strand
GAACGCGTTGATCGGGCGTTGCCTGCGGGAATGGATCGGAGACGCGGGTCACCCCTACCTTTCGATCGGCGCCGCCGAGCTGGCGCCAAAGCCACATGGCCTCTTTGACGTCGTGTTCTCCATCAATGTCCTGGAGCACATCCCCGACCTGGAGCGAGCCATAGGCGCAATGTGCAGCGTCCTTCGGCCGACGGGCATCATGCGGCATACCTGTCCCAACTACCTGATCCCGTATGAGCCGCACTTCGGGATTCCACTGGTCCCGCTGTTCCCGCGCTTGACGGCTTGGTTGATGCCCGGCATCCGCAAGACCGAACTCTGGCGCTCTTTGAATTTCGTGACGCTGGGCAGAATGAGACGCGCATTCGAGCGACAGGGTTGTTCCTGTCGATTCGCGCGGGGCACGATGCGGACGGCCTTCGAGCGCCTTAACCACGACGAGGAGTTCCGCAAGCGCCAGGGCGGCCGCGGAATGGTCTCCGTCGCCCGGAAGATCCTGGACCGCTTCGGACTGCTCGAGCTGGTCGGTCATCTGCCGCCGATCCTCTCCACCCCGATGACCTTCGAAGTGGTTCCGAAGTCCTGGAACCGGCACCCATGATCTTGCCCTTGGGAATGGCCGGCCTGGCTGCGCCCGACTAGTTCTGGATGTCGGGCGCAGGCGATGCCGCCGGCGCGCTCGGCGTCGATGGCGGCTCGTCGATGCGGCGATAGAGCACGATCACGTGCTTCGTCTTGGGCAGCCGCTCGAAGCTCTTCGGATGCACATAGGTATATTCCGCCACCTTCCGATATTCCGGCAGGGCCTGATTCACGAGCGCTTCGAGATTGCTGTAGGTGTTCGTCACTCCGATATAGTCCGCCTTCAAGGCGCGCGCTTGCGAGACGATGTCCGACGGATAGCCTGGATCGTTTTCCGGCACGAAGCGGAAGTGAGCATTGGTAAAGTAGCCCACAAATCGAAACGTATTGTGGTCCGATACGATGGTCTTTCCGTCGATTTCGGCTGCAACGGCTCGGCCGATGCGTGGCATTTCGTCTTGCCGCTTCTTGGTCACTTCATAGAGACCGAAGGTGGTGGTCACCAGGGCCGCGCCGAGAAGGCAGACGTAAAGGTGTCGCGGCCCGACGCGATTGGAGTAGAGAACCCAAAGCGCCGCGCCCGCGGCGCAAGCGATCGACAGCCAGGATGCAGGCCCGCCATCCCAAAAGGGCCTCGTTTGCCACATGCCGGCGAAGGGCGATGCCCAGGCAAAGCCGGCCACGAGGATGGAGATGGCCAGCGAGACCGAGAGAATTCTCTGCCCGAGCGGGCCGACGCGCGTCCCGCCGGTGCGCTGCCAGGCGACATAAACCGACAGCGCGGCAAAGAGCAGTGCCGGCCCTGCGATCAGAAACCGCTTCCAGTAGACCACCGGCAGAAACGGCAAGCCGAGGATGAAGATGATCACGATGGCCAGGCTCATCCGCCCCGGCAGGGACAGAGCGTCTCGATGGAGGAATCCGGCGGCGAGCACGAGCACCGAAACGAGGGAAAGACCCGGGAAGTAGAGATCGAGATTCTTGGGGCCATTGACGACCGCCCGCGCCAACGCCTCTGCCATGGAACCCGCCTTGATCTTGGAAAGGGCCATGGTGGCATTGAAATTGTCGATATAGGCGAGCACGCCATTGACACCCGCGATCGAAACAACCGTCGCGACATAGGCGGCAGCAACGACAAGTCCGCCTGCAGCGAACGCCAGCGCCGCGCCGCGTGACAGCCGGCCTCGAAGCCATTCGAGAACGGCGACGGCCAGCGCGGCGAGCGGAACTATGAAGCCTTCCTGCTTCACGAAGACGGCCAGTCCGGACACGCAGGCAAGAGCGAACCAGTCGGAATGTCTGGTCCCCTTTGCCATTTCGATCCGGCCGGCGATCAGGAGTGCGGCGCCCAGTATGGGCACATACATGGTTTCAACAACCGATGTCGCACGCAGGTTGAGCAGAAACGGCGAGAGCACGAACGCGGCAAACACCAGCCCGCCAAGCAATGCATGGCCGCTGGCTTCGCGCCGTACCGCCGTCCCGAAGATGGCCAATGAGAGAACGGATAGCAGGAGGAAGGGCAGCCTCAGCTGATAGAGGCCGAAGCCGAAGAGACTGTAGCTTCCCCAGCTGAGCAGGTTTCCCAGCGGCTCGGCGACGACGGACTGAAAGTTCCCGCCCTCGCCGTGCAGCGTTCCAAAGAGGTAGGCCGCTCGCCCCGCCTCGTTGGATTGAAACTCCTCGACGAATACGGTCCGATACAAGGGATCGCGGCTGGCCAGCCAGAAAATGACTGCCGCGGCGCCGGCAGCGAGAACCGCGATGATCCAAATCCGTAAGGCGGGTCCGATTCCTTCCTGGTCACGCTCAATGCGGGAGAGCACGCGCGATATGAATGGCTGGAGCGGACGCATGTGAGCTGAGGCGTGAGGGGGAGAAGCGGCCGGAACATAGCGCAGGTTGGGATTGCCGCCAACCCCTCGGAGAGCGCGGGCCGGTCGCCTTCCGCCAGTGGGCCGCCGAAGACCGCGGTCGCTCGCCCTACCAGCGTTGGCTCGAGAGGATGGCGGCGGTGAGGGCGATGTTGCCGCCGATGAGCACGATGCCCAGGGTGACGGTTGCCGGCGTCGGACCATAGACCGCCAGCATCGCCACCACGATCAGCACGACGGCGGCATGGATCGGACCCCAGAACAGCAGGCGGCGGAAATCGTGCCAGACTCGGCGGCGGTCGGCGACCAGTCGACCGTCGTCCATTGGATGTTCGGCGGCCATGAGCGCACCTCCAGTCGGTGTTGGCAGTCGGGTGTTCGCGAGAGACGTCTCTCTCGGCCAACCCGGCACGACCGGAGGGGTTGCCCAGCGAGGCGAGCCGGCGGCGCGACGTGGCTTCAGGCCCGCGCCTTTGCCGCCTTCTCTCCTTTGGCGATCCAGGCGCGGGTTTCCTTCAGGAGCTCGTCGGAGAGCTTCGGGTCGTCGCTGAAGCGGGAGAGGATCAAGGCACCGACCATGGCCGACCAGCTGCCGATGGCGGCCCGGCGTTTCGCGGCCGCAGTCGCGCCCGGCGCTCCCCGGGTCAGCGCCGCCAGATGGCGCTTCAGCCCGGCGGTCATCGCCGCCCGCGCTTCAGGGGTCTGACGGATGGTCTCCGCGCCAAGGCCCGCGAACGGGCAGCCGCCCGAGAGATTGTCGCGGTGCCGCGCCGAGAGATAGCCGCCCGCATAAGCGGCCGGCTCGAGGGATTCCGCCGTTCCCGCGAGGACATGGCCGATGGTCTCGGCGATCAACTCGTCCTTCGACTTGAAGTGGCCGTAGAAGCCGCCATGGGTAAGGCCGGCCGCCTGCATCACCTCGGCGACCGTGACCGCTTCGAAGCCGTGTGCCCGGAACAGCCGGGCCGCCGCATCCAGGATCTTCCGGCGGTGCTCCGCCATCTGCTCGCGCGTGACCTTCATCACCACCTCCGCTTTCGATCTTGACATTAAACATGATCACTATCATCAATATATTTTAGATGATGCTCGTCATGATTAATAGCGAGCCGAGCGACTAAAATCCAATGAAACCAGTCAGATAGGAGAACGCCATGACCCCGCAGAAATCCGCCGACCCGAAGCCCGCCGTGCTGATCACCGGCGCCTCGACCGGAATCGGCGCCGTCTATGCCGATCGCTTCGCCAAGCGGGGCCATGACCTGGTGCTGGTGGCGCGGGACCGCGCCAAGCTGGAGGCGCTGGCGGAGCGGCTGCGGCGCGAGAGCGGGGTCGCGATCGACATCCTGCCGGCTGACCTGACCGATCCCGCGGATCTTGCCGCGGTCGAGCACCGGGTCCGCAGCGACAAGAAGATCGGCATTCTGGTCAACAATGCGGGCGCCAGCCTGCCCGGCAAGTTCCTGGACCAGAGCCCGGACGCCGTCGCGAAGCTGATCACCCTCAACGTGACCGCGCTCGCGCGCCTCGCCAGCGCCGCGGCGCCGCGGCTGGTGCGGGCCGGGACCGGGGCGATCGTCAACATCAGCTCGGTGCTGAGCCTCGCCCCGGAAGTCGGCTCGACGGTCTACAGCGCGACCAAGGCGTTCGTGCTCTCGCTGTCGCAGGGCATGCAGCTCGAGCTCGGGCCGAAGGGCGTTTATGTCCAGGCGGTGCTGCCCGCCGCGACCCGCACCGAGATCTGGGGAAAAGCCGGCAAGAACATCGACGAGGTGCCGGGCGTGATGGAGGTGGATGAACTGGTGGATGCCGCCCTCATCGGCTTCGACCGCCGCGAGGCCGTCACCATCCCGCCGCTGCCCGATGCCGGCCAGTGGGAGCAGTTCGACGGCGCCCGCCGCGCCTTGCTGCCGAATTTCCTGAACGCCGAGCCCGCCGCGCGGTATCGCGTGAATTGAACCATCGCCGTGACGGGACGGTCGCTTTCCGGCCGTCCCGAAGCGGCCGCTACTCCTCCGGCTCGGTGGTGAACTGCAGCGGATAGCCCTTGGAGCGGCCCGCATCGGTGGCGCGGGTCGCCTTCGTCTCGGCGATGTCCTTGGTAAAGACCGCGACCACGCAGAGGCCGCGGGTATGGGCTGTGTACATGACGCGATGGGCCTGGTCCTCGGTCATGCGGAACTCGGCCTTCAGCACCCGCACCACGAAGTCGCGCGGCGTGTAGTCATCGTTCAGCAGAAGCACCTTGTAGAGCCGGGGCTTCTCGACCTTGAGCTCCGGCTTGATGACCGGTTTGACGGTGATATCGCTCATCGGCGGACTGATCTTCCTCGGCAATGGATCGCAAAGGCGCCGTCCCCATTCGGCTCCCGGGACTCTAGTTCCAAGCCCCTGAAATGTCCCGTGAAATGTCTGGGGTGATCGCCGCCGCGGTGGTGTCATGATTCGGGCGTACAGGATTGCGGTTCCTGCTGCAGAGTGTCGCGGCCCGGATCGATCACATCGCGATCGGTCACATCGGCCGCAAGCAATCCGTCCTTGAGGTCATCGAAGCCAGGAGGAGACCGACATGAAAGCCCGCCTCAATCCCTACGCCGCCGCGCCCGAGACCATGAAGGCGGTCGCCGCCATCGAGCCCGTCATCGCCGCCAGCGGCCTCGAGCCCTCGCTGATCGAGCTGGTAAAGACCCGCGCCTCGCAGATCAACGGCTGCGCCTATTGCATCCACATGCACACCAAGGACGCCCGCGCCCATGGCGAGACCGAGGAGCGGCTCTACCTCCTGGACGCCTGGCGGGAATCGCCGCTCTACACCGAGAAGGAGCGCGCCGCCCTCGCCTGGACCGAGGCCTTGACGCTGATCAGCGAGACGCATGCGCCGGACGACGTCTATGCCGAGATGCGGAGGCATTTCAGCGAGGCGGAGGCGGTCAACCTCACGGTGCTGATCGGCGCCATCAACACCTGGAACCGGATCGCCATCGGCTTCCGCGCCCTGCACCCGGTGAAGGCGTCGAAGGCGGCGTGAGCGACCCGCGCGTTCCGAAGACATCGGGCGCCAGAGCGCTGGTTCTTCAATCAGGCTCATTCAGAGAATATCGCGGTACCGTCAACCCCCACCCTCACCCGCCCCCATCTTGGGGGCGGGAAGAAGGCGAGAGCCTTCGCGTATCCCTGCAGCCATCGCTTTCACGAACCGCAGCGTCTTCAAAAGATCCCTCGCCCCCAAGATGGGGGCGAGCTGGAGTGGGGGTTGGCGCCGCAGCAGCACTACGGAAGGAGATTCAGCACTCTAGTAGCCGCGCTTCACCTTGGCCCAGAGCTCGGCGACCGTCGCCGCCAGGCCCGGGTCGAGCGCCTTCAGCGTCGTGAGGCGTGCCTTTGCGTCATCCGGCGGGAAGAAGCGCGGATCGTCCCGGAAATTGGCGTTGACCAGCGGCCGGCTTGCCGGGATCGCATTGGGATAGCCGATCTCGTCCGAGGCCTGGGCGATCGCCTTCGGCTGCAAGACCGCGTTGATGAAGGCGTGGGCCGAGGCAGGATGCGGCGCATCCTTCGGGATCGCCAAGGCATCGACGAAGGCGAGCCCGCCTTCCTTCGGCACGAAATAGTCGAGATTGGCGCCGGTCCGGTTGAGCCGCGCGAGATTCGCCGCCGCGATCGCGTCACCGTTCCATTCGGTGGCGAGGCAGATCGTCTTTCCGGAGAGATCGCTCAAGAGCTTGTTGGAATCGATGTATTTGACGTAGGGACGGATCTTCATCACCGCATCCGTCGCCCGCTTGTACTCGACCTCGCCGGCCTTGTTGGGATCGATGCCGAGATACTGCATCGCCATCGGCAGCACGACCAGCGGGTCGTCGATCAGGCCGATGCCGCAGCCGGCGAGCTTCTTCGCGACCTTGGGATTGAACAGCAGCCCCGCGGAACCGATCGGCGCATCCGCCGCGCGCTTCTTCACCACATCGACGTCATAGGCGATGCCCAAGGTGCCCCAGAGATAGACCGCGGCATATTCATGGCCGGGATCGGCGACCTCCAACAGTCGTGTCACCGCCGGATCCTGGGCGGCGAGACTGGGGAGCTGCGACCGGTCCAGCTTCTCATAGGCGCCGGCCTTGATCTCGGTCTCCAGGTACGGGGAAGCGCTCATCACCACGACGTCGTAGCCGCTCGTGCCGGCGGTGAGCTTCGCGTCGGCCTCCGCCTTGCTGGCGTAGGTGTCGAAGATCACCTTGATGCCGCTCGCTTTGGTGAAGTCCTTCGCGACCGTGGGGCTGAGATAGCCGCTCCAGGCATAGAAGTTGACCTGTGGAACCTCGGCCGGATCCTCGGCGCGGGCCGGAAAGGCCGCGGCGCAGAGGAGCGCTGCCAGCATGGTCGCCATCGTTCTCGACATTCTGCCCCGCTGCTTCCTCGAAGCCCGCAACGCCGCACGCCTTATCGACGACTCGGCGCGAAGCGGATGACGCCGCGGCCGTTGTCGGCCTCGCCGTCGAAGATGGTGTAATAGCCGTTCATCAGCGGCAGGCCAAGGATGGTGAGGCCGGGATCGCCCTCGGTGATCGCCGCCTGGGCGAGGCCCGGCTTCGGTGCGTTGACCTGCCAGTAGTCGTGGGGCGCCACCCGGAGCGCGATGTCGCGCCGCGGGCCCTCGAGGATGAAGGTGAGCGTTGGCCAAGAGCGCAGCTTCAGCTCGCCGACCGGGACATGGCGCTGCTCATGGATCGAGGCGATGAGCTGGGCCTGCTGCGTGGGTTTGAACTTCGCAATCAGCGCCTTCAGGAGCAGCGGGCCGATGTCGAGGCTGTTGGTGCCGCTGTCCACGATCGAGTTCGAAGGATAGCCATGG
>DATKNM010000297.1:0-2708 GCA_035541335.1 Binatia bacterium | reverse complement strand
GATTCCGGCCGCTTTGGCCGGTTTTTCGTGTTCAAAGGAACGGGTTATGCCGACGATCACCCTGCCGGATGGGGCGAAGAAGCCCTTCGACCGGCCGGTTTCCGGAGCGGAACTGGCCGCTTCGATCGGTCCCGGCCTTGCCAAGGCGGCGCTTGCGATCCGCCTCGACGGCGAGGTCCGCGACCTTTCGCATGTCATCGACCATGACGCGAAGGTGGAGATCGTCACCCGAACTCACCCGGCGGCCTTGGAGCTGCTGCGCCACGACTGCGCCCATGTGCTGGCGGAGGCGGTGCAGGAGCTCTATCCCGGCACCCAGATCACCTTCGGCCCGGCGATCGAGACCGGGTTCTATTACGACTTCTTCCGCAACGCGCCCTTCACGCCCGAGGACTTCGCGGCGATCGAGGCGAAGATGAAGGAGATCGTCGATCGCGACGAGCCGATCACCCGCGAGATCTGGTCGCGCGACCAGGCGGTGGGCTGGTTCAAGGAGCACGGCGAGCGCTTCAAGGCGGAATGGGTCAACGAGATCCCGGCCGACGAGGAGATCAAGATCTACAAACAGGGCAACTGGCTGGACATGTGCACCGGCCCGCATCTGCCCTCGACCGGCAAGCTCGGCAAGGCGTTCAAGCTGCTCCGGGTCTCCGGCGCCTATTGGCGCGGCGATCCGAAGAACCCGCAGCTGCAGCGCATCTACGGCACCTGCTTTGCCGACGAGAAGCAGCTGAAGGACTATCTCCATCAGCTCGAGGAGGCGGAGAAGCGCGATCATCGCCGCCTCGGCAAGGAGATGGGCCTCTTCCACCAGCAGGACGAGGCGGTGGGCGCCATCTTCTGGCACCCCAAGGGCTGGCGGCTCTATCGCAAGCTCGAGAACTATCTCCGCGCCCGGCTCGACGCCGCCGGTTACCAGGAGGTGAAGACGCCGCAGATCCTGGACCGCAGCCTCTGGGAGCGCTCCGGCCACTGGGAGAAGTTCCGCGAGCACATGTTCATCGTGCAGGACGGCGAGGACAAGACCCTGGCCGTGAAGCCGATGAACTGCCCTGGGCATATCCAGATCTTCAAGCAGGGGCTGAAGAGCTACCGTGACCTGCCGCTGCGCTTCTCGGAATACGGCTCCTGCCACCGCAACGAGCCCTCGGGCGCGCTGCACGGCATCATGCGGGTCCGCGCCTTCACCCAGGACGACGCCCACATCTTCTGCACCGACGAGCAGATCGGCGCGGAGTGCAAGGCGTTCTGCGACCTGCTGCTCTCGGTCTATCGCGACTTCGGCTTCACCGACGTGAAGGTGAAGCTCTCCGACCGCCCGGCGGTGCGCGCCGGCTCGGACGAGGTCTGGGACCGCGCCGAGGCGACCTTGAAGGAGGCGACGGCGGCGGCCGGCGTCGAGTTCAGCATCAATCCCGGCGAGGGCGCATTCTACGGCCCGAAGCTCGAGTTCGTGCTCCGCGACACGATCGGGCGCGACTGGCAGTGCGGCACCTTCCAGGTGGACTACGTGCTGCCGGAGCGGCTCGACGCCTCTTATGTCGGCGAGGACGGGGCCAAGCACCGGCCGGTCATGCTGCACCGCGCCATCTTCGGCTCCATGGAGCGGTTCATCGGCATCCTGATCGAGCACTATGCCGGCAAGTTCCCGCTTTGGCTCTCGCCGCTGCAGGTCGCGATCTGCACCATCGTGTCCGAGGCCGACGACTATGCCCGCAAGGTCCAGGCGGCGCTGGAGAAGGCCGGGCTGATCTCCGATCTCGACCTGCGGAACGAGAAGATCGGGTACAAGGTGCGGGAGCACAGCCTCGCCAAGGTCCCGGTGGTCCTGGCGGTCGGCAAGCGCGACCAGGAGGCCGGGACCGTCGCCCTGCGCTACCTCGGCGAGGAGACACAAAAGGTGGTGCCGCTCGACGAGGCGGTCGCAACCCTTCGGGACCAAGCCCGGTCGCCCTTGGAAACCCGGCATTGACCGGTCGCCGGAAAGTCATCGGACCCGAATTGCGAGTCCCGGTAGATTTCTGCCATAATGCGCGCGGGATGACGTCCTTTGAGTGACATCGTTTGAACGCCGCAAACCGTCGGGCCTGAACCCTCAGGCCCGCGGCTGGCGGCGTTTTGTCTTGGTACAACCGTCCAGGCATAACCGAAACAGGAGCAAGCCATAGCCAGACTACCCGAGAAAGACAACGCGCCGGCCCGCGATTCCGGTCCGCGCGTCAACAACCAGATCGGCATTCCCCAGGTGCGCCTGGTGCTTGCGGACGGGACGATGCACGGCGTCATCTCGACCCGCGAGGCGATCTCCATGGCCCAGGAGGCCGGGCTCGACCTGGTCGAGATCTCCCCGACGGCGAGCCCGCCGGTCGCCAAGATCCTCGATTACGGCAAGTTCAAGTACGAGGACCAGAAGCGCAAGAACGCGGCGCGCAAGAAGCAGAAGGTCATCGAGGTCAAGGAGATCAAGATGCGCCCCGGCATCGACACGCACGATTACGACGTGAAGATGCGCTCCGTGCACCGCTTCCTCGAGGAAGGCGACAAGGTGAAGGTCACCATGCGCTTCCGCGGCCGCGAGATGGTGCACCAGGAGATCGGCATGAAGGTGCTGGACAAGGTGCGGGCCGATCTCGACGCCGTGGCCAAGGTCGAATCCTTGCCGCGCATGGAAGGCCGCCAGATGATCATGGTGGTGGCGCCGAAGTAAC
>DATKNM010000296.1:0-5095 GCA_035541335.1 Binatia bacterium | reverse complement strand
GTCGACCGGCCCTACGGCGTGCTCCAGCCGCTCCGCGATCTCCATCAGCCGGCGCAGCGCCGGCATGTGGCGGCTCTGCGCGTCGCGCAGGCTGTGCGCGTAGTCGCGCAGCACGTGGAACACCCAGAAGATGACCGAGGGGCCGCGCACATGGAGCGGCATGACGCGGTGGCAGGTCTTCACCAGCTCCAGGACGCGCATCAGGTATTCCGGCCGCTTCACGTCGGCCGCGGCGAGCGTCTTCGCCTCCAGGAAGTCGAAGACCAGCGCGCCTCGCTCGAAATGCACCACGTTGGGTGAGAGCCCGCATTCGGCCGCCGCACGGCCGGCGGCGAGCTCGTTGAAGCGCATCACCTGATGAACGGGAATGTCGTCGCCGATGCGGACGAAATATTTCCGTCCCTGGTGCTCGACCAGGAAATTTGCATTGGTAATGCCGCCCTTGATCCGGACCGGCACCACCGGATCCAGCCAGAACTTCAGCCGGCGCACCAGCTCTTCAGCCGCCTGCACGATCTCCCTGCCTCGCCCCTTGTTCGTATTCGGATGGTCCGTCGTCGATGATTGGTCTCGGCCGCGCCGTCTTCTTCTTGTAACCGCAATGGCTTCCCAGCGGTAATGGCGGGACCATGCCATGCCCGTGCTGGCCGAGCAACATCATTACACCGTGATTTGTGGCTTTGGTGTTGTTTTGCCATCCGGAACCCATGGTTAACACCGGCGTTCCGATTGCTGCAGGGGAAAGGTGCTGCATGCCACGAATTCGGAAAGAACCCTATCTCTTCAGCCCGGAGCCCGAGGAATCGATGCAGGGCAGCGGGGATTTCCAGCGGCGCGAGCCCAGGTTCACGAGGCTGCCGACAGGTAGCGGACCGGCGGAAATGCGGTCGTCGGAAGCACGGCGCCCGGAGGCAAGGCCGGCAGCACCGCGGCCGGCAGAAACTGCGCCGGCCGAGTCCAGAGGAACGGAGGCCGCAACCGAACCCAGCGGAGGCGAACCCTACCCCGCCGAGATCGCGCGGGCGGAGCGGAGCGCGCCGCCCTCCATGTACCGCCAGATCCTCCAATCCCAGGCTGGAGAACATTTCGCGGTATCAAGCCAGCCCCAGGTGCGGCAGGAGCACGTCGTTTGGCCTGAGCCGGCGCTGGCAGAGCCGCCGCGCCCCCAAGCGGCGCAGCGGCAGCCCGCGCCGACACTGGCAGCGCCAACACCAATAGCGCCGACACCTACACCGGCCCCGCCGCGACCGGCGCCGCCACCGTATCAGGCCGCGCCAACCCCGGTACCACAGCCGCGCGAGACGCACCCAGAGGCGACGCAGCCCGCACAGCCACCGCAGCCTCCTCCGGCCGAGCCGTCCGGTCCGCCTCTGACCAAGCGATCCATGATCCAGACGCCGGCGCCTCCCACGCAGCAGCCGCCGTCATCCGCTGCGGCCGCGCGACCGGCTGCACCGGCACAGCAGGCCGCGCCGACGCAGCCGCCGCAGCCGCATGCGGTGCATCAAGAGGCAGCGCGACCGGCGCAGCGTCCGGCGGAACTTTCCGATCCACTCGTGGACGGACGATCCATGATCCCGACGCCGGCGGCGCCCACGCAGCAACAGCAGCCGTCATCCGCGGCAGCACCGCGACCCGCCGCGCCGACGCAGGCGCCGCAGCCCCGCTCGATGCATCCGGAGGCAACGCGACCCACGCAGCCTCCGACCGAGCCTTCCGATCCGCCCGTGGCAAGACGACCCATGATCCAAACGCCGGCGGCCCCCACGCACCAGCCGCCATCACCTGCGGCACCGCCACCGCCGCAGCAGCCTGCCGGCCTCCATCAATCACAGGAGCCGGACGAGCCGATGCCGACGCTGCCGGGCGATGACGGCCAGTCGCGCAGCTTCGCGTGCCCGATCTGCGGCCAGATCGTGGACAAGGCCAATCTCGCGGCGACGCTCTATCACCAGCGGCCTGGACATCGGCGCCGCGACAAGCTGAGGTGACGTCCCTGCATCTTTCGCAAGGGAACGATCGTGAAAGACCTCGCTCTGCCGCTCAACGCCTGGACCCGGCGCTGGATGCCCTATCGCTTCCTCGAGGTGAAGGTCGGCCGGACCCAGGCGTATCTGCCGGTCAACCGCGAACTGATCCCGCTCGGCCTCGCCAGCATGGACTTCGGCGACTACGCCGCCTATGAGCGCCAGGCCGTCACCTTCGGCGGCGACCCGCACAAGTTCGAAGGCATCTGGCACGACGCCGAGCAACTGCTGCTCTACGGCGAGACTGCGACCACCCGCGCCGACTACTTCCTACGGCTGGGGCGCCTCGCGCAGAAGACGATCCGCGTGGTGAAGAGCAAGTAGCGTCAGGCGGCGCCGAGATAGCTGGGCACGCGCAACTGCCGTCCCTCGGGAAGGACCTGTCTCATCGCGGCGATCAGGGCCTTACCGTCGAACGGCATTGCGACGATGGCTGCGGCGCCGAGAGTGCGGGCGACGCCCAGCACCTCGCGCTGCGTGCGCAGGCTTCCGCCGGCGGCAGCGATGATCGGGATCGGCTCTTGTGCGAGGAGAAGCGTTCCGATCAGAGGCAGTCCCGTTCCATGGCGCATCTGCGCATTGATCAGAATGGCATCGGGCCCTTCGGCGTCGATGATCGCCACGGCACCGTCGCCATCCTGAGCCGACAGAACGCGATAGCCCTCGCGTTCGAGCAGGAGCCTTGCCAGATCGATGGAGGCTGCATCGTCATCGACGATCAGCACGAGGCGACGCCGCCGCTGTACGTTGACCATGGGAAGCTCCTCCTCAAGAGAGAGGGTCCCCGTTTAGCGGTAGCGAGCGCCGTGGTGAATTGAGATATCTCAATTGCCGAACTATTCGGAGTTGACCCGTCTTTCGGGACGCTCTTCGCCCTGAAACCACCACAAAGGTATGAGCGGCTGTGACGAGGGGATTAAGATTTCGCCCTGCTCGCTGTCAGGCCTTCCGATAGAGGTCCCGGTTGACCGAGAAGACCATCACCATGTTGACGGTCTCATCGTCGTCGGAGAGCGGGAGGAAGAGGTTGGACTCACCGACGTAGCGATCGACCACCTGGAAGTGGTCCACCTCGTAGAGCGGCGAGCGGGTGCGGCAGACGGCTTCGTAATTCTTCAGCGCGCCGTCGGCGCTGGCGGCGAAATAGGCCTCGGCGACCGGCTTGCCGGTGGGGTCGTTGCCGCGGACCTCGACCTCGCCGGTGCCGACCAGGCGGTAGACGAAGCGGCGCTCATCGGGAACAACATCGACCAGCATGATGTAGGGCAGGAACGACACGATCTCGGATGGATCGATGTCGCCGCGGCTGGGCATCGCACGATCGCCGCGCTTTCCTTCCCAGTAAGCCAGAACCTTCAGCATGTCCGGATGGCATGACGCCTGCCAGTCCTGCATTCCCCATCCTAGATATCGCTATCCCCGAGAAGATATTCCGGGATTCGACGCCGCCGATAAAGCGCGAATTTTCGCCCCCTTTGCCACCGGCACATGCGCTTGTGCAGCGCGGTCGGCCTGACGAAGCGGCGATCTGCGGCTAGGATGGGCCGCCGCGCCGCCTTCCGCGCGCCAGGGAGACCGCCAGCCATGCCTGCCCCCGCTTCCGCCGTTCCCGTGCAGGACCTTTCGGTCCTGCTGCAACCGCTCAAATTGCGCCACCTGACCTTGCGCAACCGCATCGTGTTCGGGGCGCATACCGCCAACATGAGCGTCGATGGGCTGCCGGGCGACCGGCATCTCGGCTATTACCGAGAGCGCGCGATCGGCGGGGCGGCGATGATCGTGGTCGAGCCGATCCCGGTCCATGCCAGTGCCGTCCTGACCCGCGGCAACTTCCGCGCCGACGACGATGCCGTGGTGCCGCATTTCCGCCGCATCACCGAGGCAGTGCACGCCGAAGGCGCCGCCATCCTGCAGCAGCTCTATCACGTCGGCGCCCATGGCGACTGGGACAACTCCTACCACCCGAGCTGGTCGCCCTCCGGCTTGGCGTCGATGCACGATTCCGACGGCAGCCACGCCATGACCGAGGCGGAGATCGGCGAGATCATCGCCAGCTTCGCGCGCTGTGCCAAACGCGCCCAGGACGCCGGTTTCGACGGCTGCGAGCTGATGGCGGCCTATAACGCGCTCATCGAGCAGTTCTGGTCGCCCTACAGCAACCGCCGCGACGATAGATACGGGGGCAGCTTCGAGAACCGCATGCGGTTCTCGACCGAGCTCCTTTCCGCGATCCGCAAGGCCTGCGGCGAGGACTTCGTCATCGGCATGGCGATCAGCATCGACCCGACGCGGCCCGACGTCGCCTCCGCCGCCGATCAGCTCGAGGTCATCGCCTGGCACGACGCGCGGGCGCTCTACGACTACGTCACGGTCGGCAGCGGCAGTTATTTCGACTTCGCCCAGATCATCCCGCCCTTCACCTCCGGCGAGCGCCTGAGCGAGCCCCTGACCGCCGAGATCAAGCGGCAGGTGCAGCATGTCCGCGTCCAGTCGGAGAGCCATATCCGCACGCCGGAGAACGCCGCGGCGCTGCTGAAGGCGGGACATGCCGACACGGTCAGCATCGTGCGCGGCCAGATCGCCGACCCACATTGGGTTGCGAAGGTGAAGGCCGGCGGCGCGGACCGCATCCGGCGCTGCATCTCCTGCAACCAGATGTGCTGGGGCCGACGGCATCGCGACTATTGGATCTCCTGCCTGGTCAATCCCTCGGCAGGCCGCGAATTCGAATGGGGCGGTGATCGATTCACGGCTGCGCCCCGGTCGAAGCACGTGCTGGTGGTCGGCGGCGGACCGGCCGGATTGGAGGCGGCGCGCGTCACCGCCGAGCGCGGGCATCGGGTGACACTCATGGAGGCCTCGGACAAGCTCGGCGGGCAGTTCCGGCTCGCCGGGATGCAGCCGCGCCGGGCGCAGATCCTCGATCTCCTCGACTGGTATGAGAGCGAGCTGAAGCGGCTCGGCGTCGCCGTGCACTTCAACACGCTGGCCGACGCCGAGAGCATCCGCGCGGTCGGCGCCGATATCGTGCTGCTGGCGACCGGCTCGCGGCCGCCTGAGGAGCGCAC
>DATKNM010000295.1:0-12380 GCA_035541335.1 Binatia bacterium | reverse complement strand
CCGCAGGGCGCCTTGATGGCGCATGTGGTCGGCTTCACCGACGTGGACAGCCACGGCCTCGCCGGTGTCGAGCGCTCGTTCGACGACCTCCTCTCCGGCGGGCAGCGGCCGCTGCAGCTCTCGATCGATCTCCGGATCCAGCACATCGTCCATGAGGAACTCGCCCGCGCGGTCGCCGACTTTCAGGGCATCGGCGGCGTCGGCATCGTCACCGACATCAAGACCGGCGAGGTGCTGGCCATGGTGTCGCTGCCGGATTTCGATCCGGCCGATGCGGGCTCCGCGGATCCCGACACGCGGTTCAACCGGGCGACGCTCGGCGTCTTCGAAATGGGTTCGGTGTTCAAGATCTTCAATTCGGCGATCGGACTCGATGCCGGCACCTGCTCGATCAGCGATGTGTTCGACGCCACGCACCCGATCAAGATCAGCCGCTTCACCATCGACGACTTCCACGGCAAGCATCGCCCGCTCTCGGTGCCGGAGATCTTCACCTATTCCTCCAACATCGGCTCGGCGAAGATGGCGGACGAGTTCGGCGCCGAGACCCAGCAGGCCTATCTCGCCAAGTTCGGCCTCCTGGAGAAGTCGCCGATCGAGCTGCCGGAAGTTGGCAGCCCGATGTATCCCGCGCCGAAGAACTGGAAGCGCATCAACACCATGACCGTCGCCTACGGGCACGGCATCTCCGTCAGCCCGATGCAGCTGGTGACCGGCGTCTCCGCCGCGGTCAATCACGGGCTGATGATTACGCCGACCCTGCTGAAGCGCTCCGTCAACGAAGTGCCGGCCGGCCGTCGCGTGGTCTCCGAGAAGGTCTCCAGTGAGATCCGCGAGCTGATGCGTCTCGTGACCGTGGTCGGTACCGGCAAGCTTGCCAACACGCCGGGCTACGTCGTCGGAGGCAAGACCGGCACGGCGGACAAGGAGAAGGGCGGGCGCTATGCCGCCCACGCCAACCTCGCCTCGTTCATCGCCGCCTTCCCGATGTACGACCCGCGCTACGAGATCCTGATCATGGTCGATGAGCCGAAGCCGAACGCGAAGAGCCACGGCTACGCGACCGGCGGCTGGGTCTCGGCGCCGGCGGTCGGCGCCATCGTCGAGCGCATGGCGCCGCTGATGGGCCTGACACCGATCCCGGACGACGCCCCGGAGGCGCAGAACCCGCTGGTGGCGCTGGTGCCGGACTACGACTCCCCCGCCTCGAAAAAACCCAATTCCTTGGTGATGCAAGTGAAGGCGACGGCGCCCGTCGGATCGACGCAGGTCGAATCGACGCAAGCGACGGCCGCACACACACCGGGAGAACCTCTTGAGGCTGAATGACTTGATCTCCGCGACCGACATCCTGGCGGGCAACGCCGAACCCCTGAAGGCGACCGGGCCGCTCGACGTCGAGATCGCCGGGCTGACGGCGGATTCCCGCGGCGTCGCGCCCGGTTTCCTGTTCGCTGCGCTGCCCGGTGCCCAGGCGGACGGCCGTGACTACGTGCCGGCCGCCTTGAAGGCCGGCGCCGCGGCATTGCTGTTGCCCGAAGGCAGTCGGATCTCGGTCCCCGCCGAGGTCGCGGTGATGACCGCCGTCAACCCGCGCCGGGCCTTGGCGCTGATGGCGGCGCGCTTCGCCGGCGCCCAGCCGAAGATCGTCGTCGCCGTCACCGGCACCAGCGGCAAGACTTCGACCACCGTCTTCGCCCGCCAGCTCTGGACCCTGCTCGGGCACCGGGCGGGCAGCCTCGGCACGATCGGCGTCTTCGCCCCCGGCTATGAGCGTGCGGAATCGCTGACCACGCCGGACCCGGTCGAGCTCCACAAGATCCTGGCCGAGCTCGCCCGCGCCAACGTCGATCATCTGGCGATCGAGGCCTCGAGCCACGGCCTCGACCAGTACCGGCTGGACGGCGTGCAGCTGGCCGCCGCCGCCTTCACCAATCTCTCCCGCGACCATCTCGACTATCACCCGACGATGGAGGCCTATCTCGCTGCCAAGCTGCGCCTCTTCGATGAGCTGCTGCCGGCGGGCGCCGCCGCCATCGTCAACGCCGACATCGAGCCGGCGGAAAGAGTCCGCGAGATCGCCAAGCGCCGCGGCCATCGCCTGATCACCTTCGGCCGGCAGGGGAGCGAGATCCGCCTGAAGCGCCAGATCCCGGGAGCGGCCGGGCAGGTGCTGGAGCTCGACGTGCTGGGCAAGAGCTGCGACGTGACCTTCCCGGTCGTCGGCCTGTTCCAGGCGGAGAACCTGCTGGCGGCGCTCGGCCTCGTCATCGGCGCCGGCGCCGATCCGGAGAAGGCCGTCGGGATGATCTCCCGCCTCAGCGGCGTTCACGGCCGGATCGAGCATGTGGCGACCACGCCCTCGGGCGGCGCGATCTTCGTCGATTATGCCCACAAGCCCGCCGGGCTCGAGGCGGTGCTGACTGCGCTCCGGCCGCACACCGTGGGCAAGCTTGTCGTCGTCTTCGGCTGCGGCGGCGATCGCGATGCCGGCAAGCGGCCGCAGATGGGCGAGATTGCGACCCGCCTCGCCGATCGCGTGATCGTCACCGACGACAATCCGCGCACCGAGGATCCCGCCGCCATCCGCGCCGCGGTCCTCAAAGGCGCGCCGGCGGCGCTGGAGATCGGCGACCGCGCGGAAGCGATCCGCGGAGCCATCCATGAGCTCGCCCGGGGCGACCTGCTGGTGATCGCCGGCAAGGGCCACGAGACCTACCAGATCATCGGCAAGACCAAGCATCCGTTCGACGACAGCGCGGTCGCGCGCGACGCCGTGGCGGCGCTGGGCGCGGGAGGGCAGAAATGAACGCCGCCCGCCCGCTCTGGACCTCCGCCGAGATCGCCGCCGCCACCAATGGCAGCGCGGGGCGCCGCTTCGATGCCGCCGGCGTTTCGATCGACAGCCGCAAGGTCGTGGTCGGCGACCTCTTCGTCGCCCTGCATGGTCCCAATTTCGACGGCCACGACTTCGTCGCCGCCGCACTGACCTCGGGCGCCGCCGGCGCCTTGGTGGATCGCCTTCCGGCCGGGATCGCCGCCGCCATGCCGGTGGTGGTGGTCACCGACACGCTGCAGGGTCTGCAGGACCTCGGCCGCGCCGCCCGCGCGCGCAGCGAGGCGCGGATCGCCGCCGTCACCGGCAGCGTCGGCAAGACCTCGACCAAGGAGGCGCTGAAGGCGGCACTCTCCGGATTCGGCCGTACCTTCGCCAGCGAAGGCAATCTCAACAACCACTGGGGGGCGCCGCTCTCGCTCGCCCGGATGCCGCGCGACGCCGAGTTCGGCGTGTTCGAGCTCGGCATGAACCATGCCGGCGAGATCACGCCGCTCTCGCAGATGGTCCGCCCCGAAGTCTCGATCATTACCAGCGTCGAGGCGGTGCATATCGAGTTCTTCAAGTCGGTGGCCGAGATCGCCGACGCCAAGGCGGAGATCATGGACGGGATGGAGCCGGGCGGCGCCGTCGTCCTGCCGCGGGACAACCCGCATTACGCCCGGCTCGCCGAGCATGCCAAGCGTCGCGGCATCGGGCGCGTCTTCTCCTTCGGCGCCGCCGCCGGCAGCGATGCGCGGCTGGTCGAATGCGCGGTGATGTCTGGCGGCAGCCGGATCGTCGCGGAGATCGGCGGCAAGTCGGTGAGCTACACGCTCGGCCTGCCCGGTGCGCATCAGGCGATGAACAGCCTCGCCGTGCTGGCGGCCGTGGCGGCGCTCGGCCTCGATGTCGCAGCGGCGGCCGAGGCGCTCGCCGGGCTGAAGGCGCTTAAAGGCCGCGGGGCGCGCGAGCGGCTGGCGCTGCCGGCCGGGACGATCACGCTGATCGACGAATCCTACAATGCAAGCCCGGCCTCGGTGCGTGCCGCGCTGGCGACGCTCGCGACCGTCGCGCCTGAAGGGCGCGGCCGCCGTGTCGTCGTGCTCGGCGACATGCGCGAGCTCGGCGAGACCGGGCCGGACCTGCACCGCGGCCTCGCTCCCGCTCTCGTATCGGCGGGCGTTGATGCCGCCTTCTTTGTCGGCCCGCTGATGCGCGGGCTGCACGATGCGCTGCCGCAGGCGATGCGGGTGGGGCACTGGCCGGATTCAGTCTCGGCGATCCAGCCGCTGCTGGCCGCCCTCGGCCCCGGCGACGTCGTGCTCGTGAAGGGATCGCTCGGCACCCGTATGGCGCCGATCGTCGAGGCCCTGCGTGCCGCCAACCACGCAGGGTCTCGAGCCAATGAAGTCGACCGCGCTTCGACCGGCCGGCAAAAAGCCGTCAACGGCGACTGAGGGGGGAGAGGTCGCACGTGCTTTATAACTTGCTGACACCGCTGGCGGAGGAGGGGGGCATCTTCAACCTGTTCCGCTACCTCACGTTCCGCACCGGTGCCGCCATCCTGTTCTCGCTGGCGGTGACGCTCTGGATCGGCCCGATCATGATCCGCTGGCTGAAGCGCCTGCAGCGCGAAGGCCAGCCGATCCGCGACGATGGCCCGGAGTCGCATCTCGTCACCAAGAAGGGCACGCCGACCATGGGCGGCCTCATGATCCTGCTCGCCGCGGCGCTGACCACCCTGCTCTGGGCCGATCTCACCAACGGCTTCGTCTGGATCGTGCTTCTGGTGACGATCGGCTACGGGCTGATCGGATTCGGCGACGACTTCCTGAAGCTGACCAAGCGCAACAGCAAGGGTCTTTCCGGCCGGTTGAAGCTCGTGGCGCAGGGCGTCATCGGCCTGGCCGCCACCTATTGCGTCTCGCTCCTGACGCCGGCCCCGCTCGCCAGCGGTCTCGCCGTGCCGTTCCTGAAGGAAGTGTTGATCCCGCTCGGCTGGTTTTTCATTCCGTTCGGCGCCTTCGTGATGGTGGGCGCCTCCAACGCGGTCAACCTCACCGACGGGCTTGACGGTCTCGCTATCGTTCCGGTGATGATCGCCGCCGCCTGCTTCTCGCTGATCGCCTATCTCGTCGGCAACTCGGTCTTCGCCGAATACCTGCAGCTGCACTTCGTGCCGCGGACCGGCGAGCTCGCGGTCTTCTGCGGTGCGCTCTGCGGCGCGGGCCTCGGTTTCCTGTGGTTCAACGCGCCGCCGGCCATGGTTTTCATGGGCGACACCGGCTCGCTCTCCATGGGTGGCGCGCTCGGCGCCATCAGCGTCATCACCAAGCACGAGCTGGTGCTCGCCATCATCGGCGGCCTGTTCGTGCTCGAAACGGTCTCCGTGGTCGTGCAGGTGGTGAGCTTCAAGACCACCGGCCGCCGCGTCTTCATGATGGCGCCGCTGCATCATCACTTCGAGAAGAAGGGCTGGGCCGAGCCTACCATCGTCATCCGGTTCTGGATCATCGCCGCGGTCCTGGCGTTGATCGGTCTTGCCACCTTGAAGCTGCGATAGGGGAGCGATGGCCGGCGCGATCCGCATACCCGACGTGACGATGAAGGTGATGGCCGTGCTTGGCCTCGCCCGTTCCGGTCGTGCCGCGGTGGAAGTGCTGCACAATTCCGGCGCCATCGTCTGGGCCTGGGACGACGCCGAAGCGGCGCGGGCCGATATCCCGGCACCGCTGCTGGTCGATCTGCACCATGCCGACTGGTCGGCGGCCGCGGCGCTGCTGATGAGCCCCGGAATCCCGACGACGTTCCCGAAGCCCCATCCGGTGGCCGCCGCGGCGAAGGCGGCCGGCGTGCCGCTGATCAGCGATATCGAGCTCTTGCATCGCGCGCAGCCGAAGGCGCGCTTCGTCGGCATCACCGGCACCAACGGCAAGTCCACGGTAACAACCCTGCTCGGCCACATGCTGCATGCCGCCGGCCGCAAGGCCGAGATCGGCGGCAATCTTGGCCAGGCGGTCCTCGGCCTGAAGCCGCTGGACGGCGAGGGGATCTACGTGTTGGAGCTCTCCTCCTATCAGCTCGACATCACGCCGAGCGCCGTCGCCGACATCGCCATTCTCCTCAACATCACGCCCGACCATCTCGACCGGCACGGCGGCATGGCCGGCTACATTGCATCGAAGAAGTCGATCATGCGGCCGAAGGGTCGCGCCAGCCTCGGCATCATCGGCGTCGACGACGAGCCTTGCCGCAAGATGCTGGCGGAGTTGAAGGCGGAGGGCGGCCGACGCATGGTGCCGATCTCCGCGGAGGGTCCGGTCGAAGGCGGCGTCTCGGCGGCCAACGGTCTGTTGGTCGATGCGATCGCCGGGCAGCCGATCGAGATCATGGACCTGACGACGGTCGCGCGCCTGCCGGGCAAGCACAATTGGCAGAACGCAGCCGCCTGCTACGGCGCTGCGCGGGCGCTCGGCCTCGGCATCGACGAGGCGGTCGCGGGCCTGCGCTCCTATCCCGGCCTGGTGCATCGCCAGGAGCTGGTGGCGACGATCGGCGGCATCCGCTTCGTCAACGACAGCAAGGCGACCAATGCCGACGCCGCGGCGAAGGCGCTGGCCTGCTACGACAACATCTATTGGATCGCCGGCGGCCGCGCCAAGGAAGGCGGCCTCGCCGGTCTCGAGCCCTATTACCCGCGCATCCGCCGCGCCTATCTGATCGGCGAGGCGGCCGAGGCCTTCAGCGCCCAGTTGGGCAGCGCCGTCGCGGCGCGCCGCTGCGGCACGCTGGACCAGGCCGTGGCCGCTGCCGAGGCGGATGCCCGTCGCGACGCCGCGCAAAGCCCGGTCGTGTTGTTGTCCCCGGCCTGTGCGTCCTTCGACCAGTATCCGAATTTCGAAGTGCGCGGCGACCATTTCCGCCAGCTCGTCATGATGTTGGCCGCCCAATCGAACAGCAAGGGGGCGGCATGAGAGGCTTCGCGCGCACCGATCGTTCCGCCCTCGGCCAATGGTGGTGGACCGTCGACCGCTGGACCCTGGCGGCCGTCATCGCGCTGATGTTCGTCGGCGCGATCCTGGTGCTGGCGGCCAGCCCCGCGGTTGCCGTACGCATCGGCCTCGACAGCTTCTACCTGGTGCGGCACCACTACATGATGCTGCCGCTGGCGGCGCTGACCCTGATCGGCGTCTCGGTGCTGACGCCGCGGCAGGTGCGGCGGCTCGGCGTCATCCTCTTCTTCTTCTTCCTGGCGTTGACGGCGCTGACGCTCTTCTCCGGTGTCGAGATCAAGGGCGCGACGCGCTGGATCAACCTCGGGCCGCTCTCGCTGCAGCCGTCGGAGTTCCTGAAGCCCTGCTTCGCGATCTTCACCGCCTGGATGTTCTCGCTGCAGCGGACCGAGGTCCCCGGCCAGCGCATCCCCGGCAATCTCATCAGCATCGGCGCCTATCTCGGCACCGTCGCGCTGCTGATCAAGCAGCCGGATCTCGGCATGACCGTGGTCATCACTGCCACCTGGGCGGCGCAGTTCTTCATCGCCGGCCTGCCGATCTTCTGGGTCGCCTCGCTGGTCGGCTGCGGCGCCCTCGGCCTGGTCGGCGCCTATTTCGCGCTGCCCCACGTGACCGAGCGCGTGGACCAGTTCCTCGATCCCGCGGCCGGCGACAACTACCAGATTGATCGCTCGCTCGAAGCCTTCAGCAACGGCGGCCTGATCGGCCAGGGCCCGGGCGGCGGCACCGTGAAGCTGGTGCTCCCGGACGCCCATGCCGATTTCGTATTCGCGGTCGCCGGCGAGGAGTTCGGCCTGATCGCCTGCGTCTTCATCGTGGCGCTGTTCGCCTTCATCGTGCTCCGGAGCCTGCTGCGGATGATGGGCGAGACCAATCTCTTCGTCCTGCTGGCGGTGACCGGCCTCGTCACCAGCTTCGGCCTGCAGGCCGTCGTCAACATGGCCTCGACCCTGCACCTGATGCCGACCAAGGGCATGACGCTGCCGTTCATCTCCTACGGCGGCTCCTCGATCGTCGCCATCGCCTTGGGCGTCGGCATGCTGCTGGCCCTCACCCGTAAGCGTTTCCCCGGGAGCACCGAGATATGAGCGGCGCTGCCGACAAGATGCGGATCCTGCTCGCGGCCGGCGGCACCGGCGGGCATCTGTTCCCGGCCGAGGCCTTGGCCGGCGCGCTGCTCGGCCGCGGCTATGCGGTCGATCTCGTCACCGACGAGCGCGGCGGCGGTTTCGCCGGCCGGCTCTCGAGCGTGCCGGTGCATCGGATCGCCTCGGGTGGAATCGCCGGCAAGGGGCTCTCGGCCCGGGCGCGCAACTCGCTCCGCCTGATGCTGGGCGTGCTGCAATCGCGCAACCTCCTGAAGCGGCTGCGGCCCTCGGTGGCGGTGGGCTTCGGCGGCTATCCATCGCTGCCGCCGATCCTGGCCGCGCAATGGGGTCGCATCCGCACCGTGGTGCATGAGCAGAATGCCGTCGCCGGCCGCGCCAACCGGCTGCTGATGAAGCGCGCAAACCGCGTCGCCCTGAGCTTCGAGACCGTGCGCTATTGCGAGCAGGTGCCGGCGGCGAAGAAGACCGTTACCGGCAATCCGGTTCGCGCCGCGATCTCCGAGGTCGGCGGGCGGACCTATCGCGCCCCGGAGGCAGGCGGCCCGCTGCATCTTCTGGTGTTCGGCGGCAGCCAGGGCGCCCGGGTCTTCGGGCGCGTGACCCCACCCGCTCTGGCGCTGCTGCCGGAGGACCTGCGGCGACGCCTCAAGCTGGTGCAGCAGGTCCGTGCCGAGGATCTCGAGGCCGTAAGCGCCGCCTATCGTACGCTCGGCCTCGCGGTCGAGCTGAAGCCGTTCTTCGACGACATGCCGGTGCGCTACGAATGGGCGCATCTGGTCATGTGCCGCTCCGGCGCATCGTCCGTCGCCGAGCTGGCGGCCGCCGGGCGTCCGGCCTTGATCATCCCGCTGCCGAACTCCATCGACGACCATCAGCTCGCCAACGCGGAATCGCTTGCGGTCAAGGGCGCCGCCTGGGTGCTGGATGAGAGCGCCTGCTCGGCGGAGACCCTGGCGCAGCGCTTGATCGCGATCCTTGTCGACCATGACGGCCTCGCCCGCGCCGCCGAACGCGCCCGCGGGCTCGCGCGCCTCGATGCGGCCGAGCGTCTCGCCGACGTGGTGACCGGTCTGATCCCCAGTAGAGAGGGAGGTCGCTGATGCGCGCGCTTCCCCTCGACATCGGCGTCATCCACTTCGTCGGGATCGGCGGCATCGGCATGAGCGGCATCGCCGAGACCCTGCACAATCTCGGCTACAAGGTGCGCGGCAGCGATCTCGCCGACAGCTACAACACCAAGCGCCTGCGCGAGCGCGGCGTGCAGATCGAGATCGGCCACCGCGCCGAGAACCTGGCCGACGCGGCGGTCGTGGTCGTCTCCTCGGCGGTGAAGCCCGACAATCCGGAAGTGCTCGCCGCCCGGGCGCGCCTGCTGCCGGTCGTCCGCCGCGCCGAGATGCTGGGCGAGCTGATGCGGCTGAAGTGGTCGATCGCGATCGGCGGCACCCACGGCAAGACCACGACCACCTCCCTGGTCGCGGCTCTCCTTGAAGCCGGCGGCTTCGATCCCACGGTCATCAACGGCGGCATCATCAACAACTACGGCACCAACGCCCGGCTCGGCGCCGGCGACTGGATGGTGGTCGAGGCGGATGAGAGCGACGGCAGCTTCATGAAGCTGCCCGCCACGATCGCCATCGTCACCAACATGGACCCGGAGCACCTCGACTATTACGGCACGGTCGAGGCGATGAACCGCGCCTACGAGACCTTCGTCGAGAACATCCCGTTCTACGGCTTCGCGGCGCTCTGCATCGACCATCCGGTGGTGCAGGCGATGATCCCGCGGCTGGTCGACCGGCGGATCGTCACCTATGGCTTCTCGCCCCAGGCCGATGTGCGGGCGATGGACCTCATCATGCATCCCGACGGCTCGGAATACCGCGTCGTGATCACCGACCGCTATCGCGGCACGCCTCGGGAGATCAAGAGCGTGCGCCTGCCGATGGTCGGCCGCCACAACGTGCAGAACAGCCTCGCCGCGATCGCCGTCGCCAATGAGATGGGGGTCTCCGACGACACGCTCCGGAAGGGTCTCGCCGGCTTCGGCGGCGTGAAGCGCCGCTTCACCAAGACCGGCGAGGCGCGCGGCGTCACCGTCATCGACGATTACGGCCACCATCCGGTGGAGATCGCCGCCGTGCTGACCGCCGCCCGCCAGGCGAGCCGCGGCCGGGTGGTCGCGGTGGTGCAGCCGCATCGCTACAGCCGCCTCCACAGCCTGTTCGACGGCTTCTGCACTTGCTTCAACTATGCCGACGCGGTGCTGGTGGCGGATGTCTATTCCGCCGGCGAGGCGCCGATCGAGGGAGTCAATGCCGAGGCGCTGGTCCAGGGCATGCGCGAGCGCGGCCATCGCCATGTCGAGCTGATGCCGGATCCGAAGCAACTCGCGGCGCAATTGGCGCCGATGGTGAAGGCGGGCGATCTCGTGGTTTGCCTCGGCGCGGGCTCCATCACCTATTGGGCGCAGAGCCTTCCGGCCGAGCTCGAAGCGGCATTCGCCCAAGCGGAGTCCGAGGGCCGGAAGTCCACTGGAGCGGCGGAATGAGGGCATTGATGACCGAGCAGCGCCCCTTGATCGAGAGATTGCCGCAAGTGCGCGGCCGGCTGACCGCGGGCGCCAATCTCGGCGCCGTCACCTGGTTCCGGGTCGGCGGCGCCGCCGAGGTGCTGTTCAAGCCGGCCGACCTGATGGACCTGCAGGGCTTCCTCGCCCGCAAGCCCGACGATGTGCCGGTTACGGTGCTCGGCGTCGGCTCGAACCTGCTGGTGCGGGACGGCGGCATCCCCGGCGTCGTGCTGCGCCTCGGCCGCGCCTTCGCCGAGATCCGCGTCGATGGCACGCGGGTCCATGCCGGCGCGGCGGCGCTCGATCTCAACGTCGCTCTCGCCGCGCGGGACGGCGGGGTGGCGGCGCTCGAATTTCTCGCCGGCGTGCCCGGCACCATCGGCGGCGCGCTCCGCATGAATGCCGGCGCCTATGGCAGCGACCTCGCCGCGGTTGCCGTCTCTGCGACCGCGCTCGATCCCCACGGCCGGTTGCATCGTCTCGGCAAGGACGATCTCGGCTTCACCTACCGCCATTCCGCCGTCGATCCGGACTGGATCTTCGTCGGCGCGGAGCTGGAAGGCCGGACCGACACGCCGCAGGCGATCCAGACGCGGATCACCGAGATCCAGAACGCACGCGCCGAGAGCCAGCCGATCCGCGCCCGCACGGGCGGCAGCACCTTCACCAACCCGCCGCACCGCAAGGCCTGGGAGCTGATCGACGCCGCCGGCTGCCGCGGCCTCACGATCGGCGGAGCGATGGTCTCGGAGAAGCACTGCAACTTCCTGATCAACACCGGCACCGCGACCGCCGCCGACCTCGAGGCGCTGGGCGAGGAGGTGCGGCGCCGGGTGAAGGCACAGTCCGGCGTCGAGCTGCAATGGGAGATCAAGCGCATCGGCGTGCCGGCGGAGTCTCCGCTCAAGGTCAAGACGGTGAACCAGGCATGAAGCGGGTATCGGTCCTGATGGGCGGCTATTCGGCGGAGCGGGACGTCTCGCTCGCCTCCGGCGGCAATTGCGCGACCGCCCTCAGGGAAGCCGGCTACGAAGTCCAGACGCTGGACGTCCAGGGCGACATCCGCGACGTCATCGACCGCCTGATGGCGCAGAAGCCGGACGTCGCCTTCAATGCGTTGCATGGCCGGTTCGGCGAGGACGGCAACTTCCAGGGCCTGCTGAACCTGCTGAAGATCCCCTACACCCATTCCGGCGTGATGGCCTCCGCGCTGGCCATGGACAAGCCGGTGGCGAAGCGGATTTTCGCCGCCAACGGCCTGCGCTGCCCGGAAGGGATCGAGCTCACCAAGGAAGAGATTCTGAAGGGCGATCCGCTGCCGCGGCCCTATGTGGTGAAGCCGGCGAACGAGGGCTCCAGCGTCGGCGTCTACATCATCCGACACGGCGACAACGCCAATCCCTTCGCAGGAATCGAGTGGCCGTTCGGCGATCGCGTGCTGTGCGAGCGTTATATCGCGGGCCGCGAGCTCACCGTCGGCGTCATGGGCGATCATGCCATGGCGGTCACCGAGCTCCGGCCGAAGTCCGGCTTCTACGACTACAAGAACAAGTACACCGAGGGCATGACCGAGCATCTCTGCCCGGCGCCGCTGCCGCAGCCGGTCTATGACGAGGTCATGCAGATGGCGCTGGTCGCCTACCGCTCGATCGGCTGCCGCGGCGTCGCCCGCGCCGATTTCCGCTGGGACGACAGCAAGAGCAACGGCAGCGCCATCGACGGCCTCTATCTGCTGGAGATCAACACCCAGCCGGGCATGACGGCGCTGAGCCTGGTGCCGGAGCAGGCGCGTCATCTCGGCATCTCCTATCCCGAACTCGTGAGCTGGATGGTGGAGCACGCTGCATGGGACGAGTGAAGACCAG